>NZ_VRUX01000185.1:0-7265 GCF_008039885.1 Methylobacterium sp. WL103 | reverse complement strand
GAGCCGGTCTCGGCGCCGCGCTCGGCCCCGCGGATGGTGCCCTGGGCCTGCGCGGCGAGCGGCAGGGCGAGGACGAGGGCCGAGGCGGCCAGGATGGACTTGAACTGCATGGTAAAACTCCGTGTTCCGATGCCCGCCGCGCCGTTCGACGCTGGGCGAGTCTCGGGCCGGTAACGCACGACCCCCGGAAACGGATGCGTCAAAAAGGACCGGTTCTCACGCGTCTTTTCAAGCGTCCTTGGGCATCGCCGACTGGATGAACCGGTCGGAGCCGAGGTCTTCCTCGTCGTAGCCCAACAGTTCGGCGAGCCGCCCGCGGGCCCGGCTGACGCGGCTCTTCACGGTGCCGACCTTGCAACCCATGATCGTCGCCGCCTCCTCGTAGGAGACGCCCTCGGCGCCCACCAGAACCAGCGCCTCGCGCTGGTCGGGCGGGAGCTTGGCGAGCGCCGTCTGTAGATCCTCGACGTCGAGGCGGTCGCCCTGGTGCGGGGCCGTGGCCAGCCGCGCGGCGTAGGAGCCATCCTGATCCTCGACCTCGCGGACGCGCTTGCGGTGATCCGAGTAGAAGATGTTGCGCAGGATCGTGAACAGCCAGGCGTTCAGGTTGGTGCCGGGCTGGAAGCGGGCGCGGTGCTGCCAGCCCTTCATCAGCGTATCCTGCACGAGGTCGTCCGAGCGCGCCGGGTTCGAGGTCAGCGACAGCGCGAAGGCACGCAGCGACGGGACGGCGGCGAGCAGGCCGTTGCGAAATTCCGGCTCGATCGCCTCGCCGCGGGCCTTGAGCGCCGCCTCGAGCTTCGCGATCAGCTCGGCGAAGCGGCTCGGCAGCTCGGTCTGGCCCAGCGTGTCGTAGGCGCTGCGCAGGTGGTCGCCGAGATGCGAGCGGATGGTGTGCGACAGGTTGGGCCGCGCATCCTTGCCGCCGTTTTCAGACTGGCTCGGAAGAGTGTCGGTCTCGTCGCGGGTCATGATGCGTCGCAATCTACGGTCTTAAAGCGGGCTCGCGGGCGGTCCGGACCCGCGAGGCGGGACGTTCGCGGCTCGCGCCAGCGCCGCTCCGGTCATGGTGTGTGTTTAACCTATCGCAGCCCCGCTTGCACCTTCGCGGACCGTCACATCCGAGTGCATCGGACCTTGCCTCAACAGGGCTTCGGGGCGACCACCACGGTGGCTGCGGCCGGCGCGCCGGGTTTCAGCAGCCGGATCGCGCCGTCGCGCAGGGTGATGACGTCGCCGCGCGCGAGGTCCGTCCAGCACTCGTCGCGGGTCAACGCCTGCGTCGCCACGACGGAGACCACGTCGCGTTCGGTGGTCTCCTGCGCGAAGTCCACGCGCCAGTCCTCGTCGATCAGCGTCGCGGTGCCGAACGGCGCCCGTCGGGTGAGGTAGCAGAGCCGCTTGCCGCAATGGGCGTAGAGGGTCCGGCTGTCGGACAGCAGCATGTTGAAGACGCCGAGCGCGTGAAGCTCCGCACTGAGGTCGGCCACAGCGCGGTCGAGCAGGGCGGGCTTGGGCAGGGCGGAGAAGCGCGCTTGCAGGCGGCCCAGCATCCAGCAGAAGGCGTACTCGCTGTCGGTCGAGCCGATCGGCATGAACCCGCCGAGTGGCAGCTTCTTCACGCCCTTGAGCTGGCCGTTATGCGCGAAGGTCCAGCGCCGGCCCCAAAGCTCGCGCGAGAACGGATGGGTGTTCTCCAGGCTGACGCGGCCGCGGTTGGCCTTGCGCACGTGCCCGATGACGATGCGGCTCTTGATCTTGTAGTCGCGCAGCAGCCGCGCCAACTCGGATTTCGCGCTCGGCTCCGGCTCGTGGAAGCTGCGGCAGCCGCGCCCCTCGTAGAAGCTGATGCCCCAACCGTCCGCATGCGGACCGGTCTCGCCGCCGCGCCGCGCCAGAGCCGCGAACGAGAAGCGGATGTCGGTGGGCACGTTCGCGCTCATGCCGAGCAATTCGCACATCGTCTCGGAAACTTACCTGGTCGGGCGGGGCCTCGGCGCGGATCGTCCGCCGCCCGGAGGTCCGCTCCGGTTTAGGTGCGTTTGCCGCAGCGAACAACCGCGAACCGCGCGCTTGCGTCAGCGGCCGAGGTAATCCGTCAACGTCATGCCGACCATGATCGCGACCCAGAAGAAGCCGAGGCCCGAGAACAGCTTCACCAGCGGCGGCTCGTGGAGCACCTCCATCGAGACGAGGAGGACGACGAGCGCCATCGCGGCGACGACGACGAGCTCGAGCGTCCAGACCTGCTCGAACGGCAGGGTCGCGCCGAGCGTGACGTTGACTGCCAGCAGGCCCATCAGCGCCAGGAAGCTGAGCACCGGCTTGCGCAGTCGCGCCTTCAGCAGAGCGCGGTCGTCGTCCGAAAGGGTCGCGAGCGGATTGCGCATCGGGCTACCGGTTGACGACGTAGAGGATCGGGAAGGCCATGATCCAGATCAGGTCGATGAAGTGCCAGTAGAGGCCGTAGATCTCGATCCAGTTCTGGTGCCGCGACAGGAACCCTGCCTTCGACGCCATCCAGGTCATGCCGAGCAGCAGCGAGATGCCGGTGAGCAGGTGGAGCCCGTGCAGCAGCGTGGCGACGTAATACAGGTTCACGAACAGGCGCGACGCGGGCGACGCGGCCAGCTCGTACGGGCGCGAACCGAGGAACGGCATCATGTGCTCCGTATAGTCGGCGTAGTATTCGTAGCCCTTCAGCACGAGGAACAGGCTGCCCAAAGCCGCGGTCGCCAGCATCGCCCGCACCATCGCCCGCTGCCAGCCGAGCCGCGAGAACTCGATCGCCATCGACATGGTAAGGCTGGAGACGATCAGCACCACCGTGTTGACCGCACCGATCCAGAACTTGAGGTGGCGCGCCGCCTCTTGCGTCGCCTCCGGATGCTGGATCCGCACGATCAGCGCCACGAGGAACAGAGCCGCGAACAACAGCAACTCGGTGATCAGCCAAGCCCAGATCCCGAGCGTGGCGGCGTAGCGCTGCTGGGCCACGGTCTCGAAGTGGTGGGCGCGTTCGGTGCCGACGCCGTCGGCGAGCCGCGCGCTCATCGAAGCTGGCTCATCGGTGCTGCGCCTTCGTTTCCTGCTCCTGGATCGGATAGTCGTAAGGCACCCGCGGCACCACGGGTGGCGACGTGAAATTCAGGGTGGGCGGTGGCGAGGCGGTCTCCCATTCGAGCCCCTTGGCGTCCCAGGGGTTTGCCGGCGCCTTTTTGCCGAACCACAAGGAATAGACGAGGTAGAGCATCGGGAAGATGTACCCCGCAGCCAGGATCGTCGCCCCCGCCGAGGACAAGACGTTGAGCAACTGGAATTCCGGCGGGTAGGTCGCGTAGCGCCGCGGCATGCCGAGGTAGCCGAGGATGAATTGCGGGAAGAACGTGACGTTGAAGCCGAGGAAGATCAGCAGCGCCGAGATCCGCCCCCAGGCCTCGTTGTACATCCGGCCGGTGAACTTCGGCCACCAGAAGTGCAGCCCGCCGAGGAACGCCAGCACCGTGCCGCCGACCATGATGTAGTGGAAGTGGGCGACCACGAAGTAGGTCGCGTGGATGTGCTGGTTGATCGCCAGCGTCGCCAGGTACAGGCCCGTAAGGCCGCCGAGCACGAAAAGGCCGATATAGCCCATCGCGTAGAGCATCGGCGTGTCGAGGCGGAGCTTGCCTTTATGGATCGTCGCGGTCCAGTTGTAGACCTTCACCGCCGAGGGAACGGCGACCGCGAAGGAGAGCGCCGAGAACGCGAGCGAGGCCAGGTCGCTCTGCCCGTTGATGAACATGTGGTGGCCCCAGACGAAGAACGTCACCGAGGCGAGCCCGATCGCGGCGTAGGCGACGAAGCGGTAGCCGAAGAGCTTCTTCTGGGCGAAGGCCGGGACGATCTCCGAGATCACCCCCATGCCCGGCAGGACCATGATGTACACGGCCGGGTGCGAGTAGAACCAGAACAGGTGCTGGAACAGCACCGGGTCGCCGCCGAAGGCCGGATCGAACACCCCGATGTGGAAGGCGCGCTCCATGATCAGCAGGATCAGCGCCGTGGTGATGACCGGCGTCGCCAGCAGGAAGATCAGGCTGGTGGCGTAGTGGGTCCAGACGAAGATCGGCAGCTTGAACCACGTCATGCCGGTCGCCCGCATGGTGTGGATCGTGACGACGAAGTTCAGCCCCGTCAGGATCGACGAGAACCCGACGATCGTCACGCCGATCAGGGCGGGCAGGACCCAACCGTTCGAGAAGGCGGTGGAGAGCGGCGCGTAGAAGGTCCAGCCGGTGTCGATGCCGCCGAGCACCACCGAGACCATGGTGAACAGCGCCCCCGTCATGAAGACGTACCAGCTGGTCAGGTTCAGCTTGGGGAAGGCGAGGTCCTTGGCACCGATCATCAGCGGGATCAGGAAGTTGCCGAAGGTCGCCGGAATCGACGGGATCAGGAAGAACCACACCATCACCACGCCGTGGATGGTGAAGGCCTTGTTGTAGGTGTCGTTGGTCATCACCGCGCCGTTCGGCACGACCAGCGCTAGGCGCACCACGCCGGCGGCGACGGCGCCGACGATGAAGAAGGCGGTGATCGAGGCGAGATAGAGGATCGCGATGCGCTTGTGGTCGGTGGTGAGAAACCACGAGCGCAGGGTCGATTCCGCGTGCAGGTAGTCGGCGGGGCGATCGAGCGTCGCCTCCGGTGCGTGCGGCTCGCGGTTGGCGAGCCCGCTGTCGACGGTGCCCGATGCGCTCATCGCGTGGCCTCTCCGGACGCTGCGTCGCCCACGGTGCGGGTGTTCGATTTCAGGAAGTCGATCAGGCGGCCGAGGTCGTCTTCGGGGATCACGCCGGCGAAGCTCGGCATGATCTGCTTGTAGCCTTCGGCGAGCCGGTTGCCGTTGGGGTTGCGGATCTTCTCGCGAAGGTAGTCCTCGTCGGCCGTGACCGTGCGCCCGTCGGCGAGCCGCACGTCGCGTCCGTAGAGGCTGGCGAGCTTTGGCGCCTTCACGGTCGAGCCTTCGTTGTGGCAGGTGCCGCAGCCGTAGGCGTCGTAGATCGCCTTGCCGGCGGCGACCTTGGATTGCTGGGCGCCGGAATGCGTCAGCCATTCCTGGTAGTCGCCCTGGCTCAGGATCGTCAGGTTGCCGTCCATCGCCGAGTGGTCGGTGCCGCAATATTCCGAGCAGTAGAGGTGAAAGGTGCCGGGCTTGTCGGCCTTGAACCAGAGCTCGGTGTACCTGTCGGGCAAAGCCGCCATCTGCATCCGCAGCGCCGGCAGGTAGAGGGCGTGGATCACGTCCTGGCTGATGATCCGCAGCTTGACCGGCTGACCCATCGGCACGTGCAGGTCGTTGATCTCGGATTGTCCGGTGGGATGCTGGAACTTCCACATCCATTGCCGGCCGATCGCCTCGATCACCATCGCGTCCGGCGGTGGGTTCTTCGACATGACGAAGAGTCGCGCGCCCCAGACGAAGAAGATCAGCGTCAGCAGGAACGGGATCAGCATCCAGCTGATCTCGATCAGATTCGAGCGGATGCCGCTGGTGTCGCGGTTCGCCTCCTGCCCGTCGCGGTAGCGGATGGCGAACCACGTGATCGCCAGGAACACCGGCACGGTCAGCACCAGGGTGAGTACCGTGAAGGCGAGGATCAGGTAGTCGGTCTCGACCGCGACGGCGGAGGCCGCGGCCGGCCAAAGCTCGAGGGCTGCGTGCGTCGGCGTCATCGGCTCAAGGGTCCAGCGTTCGGCCGACCGTCAGGGCCATGGCCCGGTCGATCGGGATGCGCGCACGCTGGCGCGAGGCGTCGAGGAAGGCGTAGCCGTCGAGCCGCCGGTTCTCCGCCGCACGCTCGGCGTCGAGGTCGGCATAGGGGTCGGCCTGCAGGTTCGGCGGTGGCGGCACGAGCCGCGAGGTCTGCTGCGCCGTCAGCTTCGGCAGGGCTTGGCGCTGGTCCGCGGCCACGAAGGTCCTCAGCCACACCATCCCACCGATCACGACCAACGCGGTGACCATGAGCCCAGCCATCACCCGAGCGGTGTTGCCGACGTTGACGTCGGAAACCTCGTAGCCCGGCCCGCCGGAGGACTCGTCCTTCTCGGATGACTGCCGCGGCCTGGACGCGGCGGCTGGCCCGCGCAGACCCGACAGGCCGGCGATGATCGTCGAGACGAAGCCGTAGCGTCGTTGCGTCCGGTCGGTGCTCATGCGGCGGCGCTCCGGCGGCGTCGGGGCGAAGCGAGCGGCACCAAGCGTCGGACGAGCGGACGCAGCGCGAGGCCGAGGCACCCGACGGCCACCGCGGCGAAGACATCGCTCATGCGGATCACGAAGCGGTCGCGCAGGGCGGGCGTCACGAACCAGAACATCTCGACGGCGTGGAGCACGACCGTCAGGGCCGCGAGAACCCGCGTCGTCGGGCGTCCCGGGCGGAGCGTCGCCAACGCGCCGAGCAGCACCACGGCGCCGCCGAAGCCGGCGAAGGCGCGTCCGAGCCAGCCGCCGCGAGCGAAGTACCACATCACCTCCTGCGGCAGGTTCGCAGACCACACGATCAAGAACTGCACGAAGTGCAGGAAGGCCCACAGGCTCAGCAGGACGACGAGCGGCACCAGCCGGTCCTGCCCCGGGACCGCGCGTCCGCGCCCGATCGGAGCGGGCTCCTCGGGCGCCAGCAGGATCGCCGCCGCCAGCGCGAGCCCGCTCCAGGCCGTCAGCACGAGGAGGCCTTCGAGGCTGGAGCCGAGTCGATGATCGAGCGATCCGACCAGATCGGTGACGGCGAGGGTGCCGACGACCGCGTGCAGGGCGACGCTAGAAACCGTGCGTCCGTCGGCGCGATCCTCCGCCGGCACCACGAAGCGGGCGGCGAGCCAGACCCATGCTGCGAGGTACGCGACCACGCGCAGGGCGAAGAGCGGAACCGTGAACCAGACCGCCGCCAACGGCGTTTCCGGGGCGGCGTCGGTCCAGGGATAGATCCGTCCGATGCCGACCAGAATGGGAATGCCCAGGATGGCGGCGACCGGCATCAGCGCGACGAGCCGGCGCAGGGCCTTCGACAGCTCGCCCTCGCCGTGGTCGTGCCGGCGCAAGCCGAAGCGCTCCAGCACGATGGCGATCGGAAGCGCGCCCACCGGCAGGGCGAGCAGCGCCAGCCAGGCCGCGAGGTAGGACGCCGCCGCCCCGCGCCAGCCGGCCGTCAGCACGGTGAGGACCAACGCCCCGAGGCCGAGGAGCAGCGCGCCGACGGGGTTGCGGCCCGCGGCCGCGG
>NZ_VRUX01000184.1:0-7336 GCF_008039885.1 Methylobacterium sp. WL103 | reverse complement strand
GCGCCCGGCGGCCGCGCTCGGCGAGGACCGACAGGTCGCCGCGCGCCTGCGCCGCGACCACGGTGCCGAAGCCGAGCTTGCGCCCCGGGATCGCGAGGTCCTCGGCGGGGTCGGCGGTGATCTGCACGAACACGCCGGTGTCGGGGCCGCCCTTGTAGGCCTGGCCCGTCGAGTGGAGGAAGCGCGGCCCGAATTCCAGGCAGGTCGCCACGTGCCGCGCGTCGCGGATCGCCAAGCGGGCCTGCTGCAGGACGGCGTGGTTCGCCTCGTTCCGCGGCACGTAGGCGAGGAGCGCCAGGTAGTCGCCGGCCTTGAGCCGGGCGACCTGCGCCTTCAGCCCGGCCTCCAGCCCGTCGGCCGCCTCCGGCAGCGCGCCGGAATTGGCCGGGTCGGCGTAGAGGGCGATGGTCTCGTCCTCGAACACCGGCGTCTCGGGCGGCAGCGCTCCGCTCGCCTCAGCGGCCTCGAACAGCTTCTTCGTCTCGATCTTGCTCGCCTCGACGTCGGGCTGGTCGAACGGGTTGATGCCGAGTAGCGCGCCGGCCACCGCGGTCGCCATCTCGAAGCGGAAGAACTCCTGCGGCAGCTGCTCCACCGTGTCGAGGGTGATGCGCACCACCGGATGGCCCTCGCGCTCCAGGCCGCGCAGGGTCTCGTCCTGGCGCTCGTCGGCATGGCCGTCGAGGCGCAGGTAGACGAAGAGGCGGTCGTGGCCGTAGGCGGCCGGCACGTCCACCGGCTCGCCGTCGATCGGGATCAGGCCCTTGCCCTGCTTGCCGGTCGACTCCGCGATCAGCTGCTCGGCCCAACCGCCGAAGCTGGCGATCCCCGGGGAGGCGACGATCGTCACCTTGTCGCGACCCCCCAGACCAGCGGTGCCCATCGCGGCGCCCAGCAGCACGCCGGGGTTCTCGGTCGGCGGCACCGCCGGGCCGCAGGAGCGGACCATGATCCGCGCCCGCTCCAGGAAGTCCGTCACGTCGATGCCGACGCAGGCCGCCGGCACCAGCCCGAAGGCCGAGAGCACGGAGTAGCGCCCGCCGATCTGCGGCACGCCGTAGAAGATCTGCCGGAAGCCGTCGGCCTTGGCCGCCTTCTCCATCGCCGAGCCGGGATCGGTGACGGCGAGGAAGTGCTCGCCCGCCCGCTCGCCGACGACCGCCTTCATCCGCGCCAGGAAGTAGTCGCGAAACACGTTCGGCTCCAAGGTCGAGCCGGACTTCGAGGCGACGACGAACAGCGTGCGCGGCAGGTCGAGGGTGGCCTCGAGCGCGCGGACCTCGTCGGGATTGGTGGAATCGAGGATCGAGAGCTTCGGGAACCCGTCGCGGTTGCCGTAGGTCAGGCCGAGCACTTCGGGGCCGAGGCTCGACCCGCCCATGCCGAGCACGACGACGTCGGCGAAGCCCTGCCCCTGAACCCAGGCCGAGAGCGCGGCGTAATCCTGTGCCTTCTCCAGCTCGTCCTCGACGATGCGGAGCCAGCCGAGCCACCGATCCTCGTCGGCGCCCGACCAGACCGTGGTGTCGTGCGCCCACAGGCGGCGGATCGCACCGCTCGCGCGCCAGGCCTCGACCGCCTTGCCGGTCTCGGCGGCCAGCGCGTCGCCGAGCTTCAGGCTCTGGACGTTCAGGCGATGGCCGAGCAGCGCCACGCGCTTGCCGGCGACCGCGCCGAGCAGCTTGTCGGCGGCGTCGACGAAGAGCTGCACGCCCTCCTCGACCAGCTGCTTGGCCATCGCGTCGATGTCGATGCCGGCCTCAGCCAGGCGCGCCATCACGGCTTCCGCCCCGGCCACGTCCTCCTCGATCGCGTTGCGCACCGCGCCATGGTCGCGGAACGCGTCCATCGTGGCCGGCGGCATGGTGTTGACGGTGTTCGGGCCGATCAGCTCCTCGACGTAGAGCACGTCGCGGTAGGCCTTGTTCTTGGTGCCCGTGGAGGCCCAGAGCAGCCGCTGCGCCTTGGCGCCCTTCTCGGCCAGCGCCGTCCACTTGCTGTCCGCGAACACCGCCTTGTAGCGCTGGTAGGCGAGCTTGGCGTTGGCGATCGCGACCTTGCCCTTGAGGGCTTCGATGGCGGCCTTCCGCTCGGGGTCGGCTTCCGCCGCGGCCTTCTCGTCGAGCAGCTTGTCGGCCAGCACGTCGATGCGGCTGATGAAGAAGCTCGCCACGCTCGCGATCCGCGAGACGTCGCCGCCGTTCCTCGCGCGCTCCGCGAGGCCGTCGACGAAGGCGCGGGCGACCTTCTCGTACTCGCCCTGCGAGAACAGCAGGGTGACGTTGATCGAGATGCCTTCCGCCGTGAGCTGGCGGATCGCCGGGATGCCCTCCGGGGTCGCGGGCACCTTCACCATCAGGTTGTCGCGCGCCACGGCCTTGTGGAGCCTGCGAGCCTCCTCCAGCGTGTCCTCGGTCTGCAGGGCGAGGTAGGGCGAGACCTCGAGGCTGACGTAGCCGTCTGCGCCGTCGGACGCCTCGTAGACCGGGCGCAGCACGTCGGCCGCCGCCTGGATGTCGGCGATGGCCAAGCCCTCGTAGAGGTCGATGACGCGGCTGTCGCCCTGCTCCATCACGCTCTTGAGGCTGGCATCGTACTCGTCGGAATGGCCGATGGCCTTCTCGAAGATCGAGGGGTTGGAGGTCACGCCGCGCAGGCCGTCGTTCTCGACCAGCGCCTTGAGCTCGCCCTTGGCGACGAAGCCGCGGGCGACGAAGTCGAGCCAGACCGCCTGATCCTGTTCGGCGTGCAGGGCCTTGAGCGCGTTCATGTCGATGCCTCGCAAAGTCGTCGGTCTCGGTTCGTCGTGTCGTCGACCCCCCGCTCGGGAGATCAACCCGCGGACCCAGGCCTTGGCTCCGGCGTGGAGCGCAGGCCTGGGTCGCGATGCCCAGGACTCGTGCTTGTACGCGTGCGTGTACGCGTGCCTGTCTCAGTGCTTGGCGTTGTGATCGTTCTTGTGCTTGGCGATCTGGTCTCGCGCCGCCAGCAGCACCTTCTCCGGCGTGAACCCGAACTTGGCCTGCAGGTCCTTGATCGGCGCCGAGGAGCCGAAGGTGTGCATCCCGATGATCGTGCCGGCCGAGCCCGCATAGCGGTCCCAGCCGATCACCGAGCCCTGCTCGACGGCGACGCGGGCCAGCACGGCCGGCGGCAGCACGCTCTCGCGATAGGCCTCGTCCTGGCGCTCGAACAGGTCCCAGGACGGCATCGAGACGACGCGCGCCGCCACGCCCTCGGCCTTCAGGCTCTCGTAGGCCTGGAGGCAGAGCTGCACCTCGGAGCCGGAGCCGATCAGGATCACCTCCGGCGTCGCGTCGCCGCCCGCGAGCACGTAGCCGCCCTTGGCGACGCCCGACGCGCTGGCGAAGGTCGTGCGGTCGATGGTCGGCAGCGGCTGGCGCGAGAGGGCGAGCACCGCCGGCTGGTTCCGCAGCGAGAAGATCACGCGGTAGGCTTCCGCGACCTCGTTGGCGTCGGCGGGGCGCAGGGTCACGAGGCCGGGGATGCAGCGCAGGCTCAGGAGCTGCTCCACCGGCTGGTGGGTCGGCCCGTCCTCGCCGACGCCGATGGAGTCGTGCGTGAAGATGTGGAAGACCGGCAACTCCATCAAAGAAGCCAGCCGCACCGCCGGGCGCATGTAGTCGACGAAGACCAGGAAGGTCGCGCCGTAGGCCCTGAGGCCCGAGAGCCCGAGCCCGTTCACGATCGAGCCCATTGCGTGCTCGCGCACGCCGAAGTGGATGTTGCGGCCGCCCGGCTCGAACGGGGTGAGCGAGCCCGCCCCCTCGAAGGTGAGGTTCGACTTGTTCGAGGGCGCCAGATCCGCCGAGCCGCCGAGCATGAACGGCACGTGCTGGGCGATGGCGTTCAACACCTTTCCGGAGGATTCGCGGGTCGCGAGCCCCTTGGCGTCGGGCTCGAACACCGGGATGTCCCGGTCCCAGCCCTCGGGCAGGCGGCCCTCGAAGAAGGCGTCGAGGGTCTCGGCGTGCTCGGGGTCGGCGTCCTTGGCGGCCGTCAGGAAGCCCTGCCACTGGTCGTAGAGCTCGGCGCCGCGCTTGCCGATGTTGTCGGAAAAGTTCTGCTGCACGCCGTCGGGCACCAGGAACTGCGCGTCCTCCGGCCAGCCGTAGGCGCGCTTGGCGCCCTTGGCCTCGTCCTCGCCGAGCGCGTCCGAGTGGGCCTTCGACGTGTTGTGCTTCTTCGGCGCGCCGAAGCCGATGATCGAGTTGACGATGATGATCGTCGGCCGGTCGCTCGACTGCAGGAAGGTCTCGATCGCACCCGAGATCGAATGCACGTCGTTGGCGTCGGCGACGCGCAGCACCTGCCAGCCGTAGGCGAGGAACCGGGTCGCGACCTCTTCGCCGAAGGCCAGTTCGGTGTGGCCCTCGATGGTGATGGTGTTGTTGTCGTAGATCCAGCACAAGTTCGACAAGCGCAGGTGCCCGGCGATCGAGGCGGCCTCGGAGGCGACGCCCTCCATCAGGTCGCCGTCCGAGCAGATCGCGTAGACGTTGTAGTCGAACAGCGGCAGCTCGGGCCGGTTCAGGTGCTCACCGAGGTAGCGGCCGCCCATCGCCATGCCGACGGAGTTCGCCACGCCCTGGCCGAGGGGCCCTGTGGTGGTCTCGACGCCGGTGGTGAAGTGGTATTCCGGGTGGCCCGGCGTGCGGCTATCGAGCTGGCGAAACTTCTTGATGTCCTCGAGCGTCACGGCCGGCGCGTTGCCGCCGTCCTTTTCCGCCACGCCTGCAAGGTGCAGCAGCGCGTAGAGTAGCATCGAGGCGTGTCCGCAGGACAGAACGAAGCGGTCGCGGTTGGGCCAGTGGGGATGCGCCGGGTCGTAGCGGAGATATCGGTTCCACAGGGTGTAGGCCACCGGCGCCAGCGCCATCGGCGCGCCGGCGTGTCCCGAATTGGCCTTCTGCACCGCATCGATCGCCAACGTGCGGATGGTGTCGATCGAGAGCTTGTCGATCTCGGAAAGCGCCGTCTTGGGCGCGGTGTCAGCTCCGCTCATGGTGTCGTCTTTCCCGTTGTCGTCACTGCGGCGCGAGACCGCTCGCGACCGCGTGCGGTTGGTGCACGCGCAAATCGCGGCCGGCGGGCGCGTCCGAATCGTCCGCGCCGCCCCGCTCCTTCGCAGGCCCTTCGGCCCGGCTGTAATTGAGGATGGTGTTCACGAGCGCAACATGCGTGAACGCCTGCGGGAAGTTGCCGACCAGCCGCCGGGCCTTCCCGTCATACTCCTCGGAGACGAGGCCGAGGTCGTTGCAGATGCCGATCAGGCGCTCGATCAGGGCGCGGGCCTCCGCGCGGCGGCCGAGGCCGATCAGGTTGTCCGCATACCAGAAGGTGCAGGGCAGGAATGCGCCCTCGTTGCCGGGCAGGCCGTCCGTGGTCTGGCCCCGCGTGTCGTAGCGCAGGATGAAGCCGTCGCGCATCAGGTCTCGGCCGATCGCCTCGACGGTGCCGGCCACGCGGGGGTCGTCCTGGGGCAGGAAGCCCATATGGGCGATCAGCAGCAGACTCGCGTCGAGCTTCTTCGAGCCGTAATATTGCACGAAGCTGTTCAACTCCGGATCGAAGCCCTTCTCGCAGACCTCCGCATGGATCTGGTCGCGGATCGCCTTCCAGCGCGCGACCGGCGCGTCGGGGGCGTCGGCTTGTCCCGTATGGCTGCGGATCGCGCGGTCGAAGGCGACCCAGGCCATGACCTTCGAGTGGACGAAGTGCTTGCGCCCGCCGCGCACCTCCCAGATGCCCTCGTCCGGCTCGCTCCAGACCTTCTCCAGGTGGGCGATGATGGCGAGGCCCACGCGCCAGCCGTCCTTGTCGGTCGGCATGCCGCGCATCCGCGCCTGGTAGAGCGCGTCGAACAATTCGCCGTAGACGTCGAGCTGGAACTGCGAGACCGCGGCGTTGCCGACCCGGACCGGCTTCGAGCCCTCGTAGCCGGGCAGCCAGTCGAGCTCGATCTCGGGCAGCAGCCGCTCGCCGGCGATGCCGTAGAGGATGTGCGCCTGCTCCGGGTTGCCGGCCACCGCGCGCTGCAGCCAGTCGCGCCAGGCGCGGGCCTCGTCGAGGAAGCCGCCATCCATCAGCGCGAGGAGAGTGAAGGTCGAGTCGCGCAGCCAGCAGAAGCGGTAGTCCCAGTTGCGCACGCCGCCAAGGTCCTCCGGCAGCGACGTCGTCGGCGCGGCCACGATCCCGCCCGTCGGCATGTAGATCAGCGCCTTCAGCGTCAGCAGCGAGCGCTTCAGCATCGCGTCCCAGGGCGTGCCGCTGGCGCAGCGGTCGGACCAGTCCCGCCAGAACCGGTCGGTGGCGGCGAGCACCTTGCACGGCTCGATCGGCGCCGGGTCGTCCTCGTGGCTCGCGCCGTAGCTCAAGGTGAAGGCGACCGCCTCGCCGGCATGCACCGTGAACTCGGAGACCGTGGTCTGCCCATGCCCACGCAGAGGCGCCTTGGTACGCAGGACCGCCTTGTGCGGCCCCGAGATCGCGCGGAGGTCGCCAAGCTCGTTGTGCGAGACCCAGGGGACCGCCGAGCCGTAATCGAAGCGCATCGCGAGATCCATGCGCATCGCCACGCGGCCGTGCAGGCCCTCGACCAGGCGGATCAGGTGCGACCCGTCGCCGACGGGCATGTAGTCGACGACACGCACCTCGCCCTCGCGGGTCTTGTGGTGGGTCTCCAGCACGAGGCTGCCCTCGCGGTAGGCCCAGCGGGTCTCGACGTGGGCGGCCTGCGGCGCGAGGCGCCAGAACCCGTGCTCCTCGGTGCCGAGGAGGGCGGCGAACAGGGCGGAGGCGTCGAAGCGCGGCCAGCACAGCCAGTCGACGCTGCCCTGCCGGCTAATCAGCGCGGCGGTGCGGCCGTCGCCGATCAGCGCGTAGTCCTCGATGCGTGCGGCCATGAAGCGGATCCGTCGCGGCCGGCGACGGGCGCCGTCCGATGCACTGCACCTAGTTCGGCAAAGCGATGCGGTCCAGGGCGCGACGGGGAAAACGGACGCCGCCCAAGACGCTAATCACGGCGCCCGTCACGGTGCGCACGCGGCCGGACGGCCGCAGCGCAGCATGGCGGAAAGCCCTCAGTCCAAACGGTCGACCAGGACCGAAACCGAGCTGCCGAGTGCGGAGGCGCCGGTGCGCAGGTAGGCGGCGGCGTCCCCGACCGCGCGCACGGCCGGGGCGAAGGGCAGGGCGAGGTCCGGCAGCAGGCCGTCGCGCACCTGCGCCTCGGCCTCGACGGGTGAGGGCCGGACGATTTCGGAGAACGGGTCGGGCCGGCGCGGCGGCCCCTCGGCGCAGCGCGGTCCGGAGC
>NZ_VRUX01000183.1:0-7375 GCF_008039885.1 Methylobacterium sp. WL103 | reverse complement strand
GCCCAGGACCGCGCCGACCTCGCCCACACCCTCAAGGGCTCCGCGGCCTCCGTCGGCGCCAGCCACGTCCGCGACCTCAGCTCGGCTGCCGAGACGGCGTTGCGCGGGGGCGGCGACGGTGCCGCGGCGGTGGCCGACCTGGAACCGGTCGTCGCCGCATGCCTCGCCGAGATCGGTTGAGCGGCCGACCTCTGCGGCAAAAGCGGTCGCGCGCGTGCGGTGCGGGAACACCCTGCAGGTTTTCGCGTAGGCCGCAGCAACAAACCGCCCGCGTGGGCTTGCGCCGGCGTGCCCGGACGTCGCCGTGCTTGCAATCCGCGTCATGCCCCGTAAGCAGGCTCGGCGCTCGCCGGACACCTGCCCGCCCGACACTTGCCCGCCCGATCCACGAGCCCGGAGTCACGGATGCCCAAGATCACCTACGTCGATCATGCCGGAACGGCGAGGACCGTCGAGGGCAGCGTCGGCGCCACCGTCATGGAGACGGCGCTGCGCAACAACGTGCCGGGGATCGATGCGGAGTGCGGCGGCGCCTGCGCCTGCGCCACCTGCCACGTCTACGTGGCCGACGACTGGGCCGCGGCGGTGGGTCCGGCCGAGGACATGGAGCAGGACATGCTCGACTTCGCCTCGGACGTGAAGGCGACCTCGCGGCTCTCCTGCCAGATCCGCATCAAGCCTGAGTTCGACGGCCTCACGGTGACGACGCCGGCCCGCCAGGGATAGAGCGTTTTCCGTCATCCCTGGATCACGGAAAACGCTCCATCTCATTGCGGGGTCGCATTGTCTTCACGCGAGCCGGAAACCACCTCGCTTGAAAATGCTCTCGGCGGTCTGGGCGGTCATCGCAGCAGCGCCCGCATCGCGCCGTCGAGGCCTTCAAGGGTCAACGGGAACATGCGGTTGGAGAACAGCCGCCGCATCATCCCGATCGACTGCGTGTAGCCCCATTGCGGCGTCGGCACCGGATTGAGCCACACCGCCTTCGGGAAATGCGCGAGCACCCGCTCGACCCAGGCCGCGCCGGGCTCCTCGTTCCAGTGCTCCACCGAGCCGCCGGGCGCCGCGATCTCGTAGGGGCTCATCGAGGCGTCGCCGACGAACACCACGCGGTAGTCCGACGGATAGGTTCGGATCACGTCGAGGAGCGGCGTCGCCTCGTCGTGGCGGCGGCGGTTCTCGGTCCATACCGCCTCGTAGGGGCAGTTGTGGAAGTAGAAGTGCGCAAAATGCTTGAATTCCGAGCGCGCCGCCGAGAATAGCTCCTCGACCTGCTCCACGTGCCAATCCATCGAGCCTCCGACGTCGAGGAAGAGCAGAACCTTTACTGCATTACGCCGTTCCGGCCGCAGGCGCACGTCGATGTAGCCTTGGCGCGCGCTCTCGCGGATCGTGCCGTCGAGGTCGAGTTCCTCGGCCGCGCCTGTGCGCGCGAAGCGGCGGAGGCGCCGCAGCGCCAGCCGCATGGTGCGGGTGCCGAGCTCGACGGTGTCGTCGAGGTCCTTGAATTCGCGCTTGTCCCAGACCTTCACCGCGCGGAAGTTGCGGTTGCCGTCCTGGCCGATGCGGATGCCTTCCGGGTTGTAGCCGTAGGCGCCGAAGGGCGAGGTGCCGCCAGTGCCGATCCACTTCGAGCCGCCCTGGTGGCGCTCCTTCTGCTCGGCAAGGCGCTGCTTCAGGGTCTCGAACAGCTTGTCCCAGCCGAGCGCCTTCATTTCCGCCTTCTCGGCGTCGGTGAGGTACTTCTCGGCGAGCTTGCGCAGCCATTCCTCGGGGATGGCGGTCGGCGCCACCGCCTCGCCGACGGTTTCGAGCCCCTTGAACACCGAGCCGAACACCCGGTCGAACCGATCGAGGTGGGCCTCGTCCTTCACCAGGGCGGTACGGGCGAGGAAGTAGAACTCCTCCACCCGCTTGTCGGCGAGGTCGCGCTCGAGCGCGCCGAGGAGGATCAGGTACTCGCGCAGCGAGACGGGGACGCGCGCCTCGCGCAGAGCGGTGAAGAACTGAAGCAGCATGGGCCGATAACGCGCCGCAGGCGCAGTCGGGTCAAGCGCCGGCGGAGGATGCCGGTCGGCACGATTTGGACCGAGAGGCCCGGATTCCTGGGCACAAGTCCGCATTCCTGTTGATATCTGGTCGAGTCAGACTCGCACGGTCACTGAAACAGTCATGGGAATCGACCATCTCGGATGCATCGAGTCCAGCCGGGCGTGACAAGAGTCCACATGTCCGGAATCGGGAGGTCTGCGATGGCAGTCATCCTACGCAACATGTCCGAATTCAAGCGGTTTCTCGGGAAGCCGGGCGCGATGATTCAAGTCGTGCGCAACACCTTCATGGATCGCCAACCGGAGGCGGCCCGCGCCGCCTATCGCGACAAGGGCATGTACTTGCCGCGCACCGTCCAGGCGATCTCGCGCAAGGCGGCGGTGTTCGCCCTGAAGGGTCATCCGGGAACGGTCTGGCTGTACTGGGACAAGGGCGCCCGCGGCTGGCGCTTCAACGGCGACACGGTGACGGTTCCCCTCGCGATGGGGTTGGGACCGCCCGACGAGATCGTCTACCGCTGCAGCTTCGCGGACGGGTTCGAGCCGGCTCGCGCGGTGAAGATGCGGAAGGCCGAGGCCCGCGACTGGCACGGCGAGGCGATGCCGAACCTGATCTGATCTCCGGCCCTGATCTGATCCCTTGCCGCGATCCCGGAGGGCTCAGGCCCGCCGCACGACGGTCGCGGGCTCGTCCTTCGGCGAGGCCTCCCGCGGCCCTTCCTGCGCCTTGCCGACGGTGCGCCGCGCCCGGAACACCGGCCGCGTGTCGGTCTCCTTGCGCTTGAGCATGGCGCGGTACTCGTCGCGGCGCTCGTGGATCGACGCGATGACGAGACCCATCGGCACGCCGACGTCGACCAGCACCGCCTCCGAGAGCTGCAGTGAGGCCTCGATCGTCTCCGGCACCGCGTCGTCGACGCCGAGCTCGTAGAGCGCGGTGGCGTGCGTCGCGTCGCGGGCTCGGGCGACGATGGTCAGGTCCGCCCGCTCGGCGCGGGCGGCCACCACCACAGCCTCGACGGCGTGCGGGTTGTCGAGGGTCACCACCAGCGCCCGCGCGGTGGCGATGTCGCACCGGCGGAGCAATTCGGTGTTGGAGGAATCGCCGAAGTAGACCGGCTTGCCGAGCCGGCGTTGCTCGGCGACGCGGGCCGCGTCCGCATCGAGGGCGAGGTAGGGGATCTTGTGGCGGGCGAGCATCTCGCCGACCTGCCGCCCGACCCGGCCGTAGCCGGCGACGATGACCCGGTCCTGCTGCTTGTCCGGCGGCGGGTCGGCCCGCACCCGGCCCTGCTGATGCTTCGAGGCCCGCTTGCCGATCCGCCGGCCCAGGGTGGCGAGCCCCGGGATCATGATCATGGTCACCGTGGTGACGATCAACGCCGCCCCGCCCACCGGCTCCGGCACGAGGCCGGTGGCCATCGCCCCGCCGATCAGCACGAAGGCGAACTCGCCGCCCGGCCCGAGCAGCATCGCGGTCTCGAACGCGACCGCGCGGGAGAGTTTGAGGGCGGGTGCCGCCATCACCACGACGGCGGCCTTGATGAACAGCAGCGCGAAGGCGAGCCCGAGGATCGCGCCGGGGGCCGCCAGCAGCTGCGCCGGATCGAGGTTCATCCCCACCGAGACGAAGAACACCCCGAGCAGGAGCCCTTTGAACGGATCGATGGTGGCCTCGATCGCCCGGCGGTACTCGGTCTCGGCCAGCAGAAGCCCGGCCACGAAGGCGCCGAGCGTCATCGACAGGCCGGACGCCGCCGCCGTCAGCGCCGTGGCGACGATGACGAGGAGGCAGGCCGCCATGAATAGCTCGGCCGACTTGGTGCGCGCCACCAGGTGGAACAGCGGCCGGAGGGCGAGCCGCCCGGCCACCACGATCACCACCAGGGCGATGGCGGCCTGCGCAAGCGCCAGGGCGAGCGCGCCGCCCATGTCCGCGCCGTCGCTGCGGCCCGAGACCGCGATCGCGAACAGGACCGGCGCGACGGCTAGGTCCTGGAACAGCAGGACGGCGAAGCTCGCGCGCCCAGCCGGCGTGTTGAGCCGCCGCTGCTCGGCCAGCACCGGCAGCACCACGGCGGTGGAGGAGAGCGCCAGCGCGATGCCGACGATCACCGCGCCGGCCAGCGGCACCTTCAGCCCGAACAGGATCGAGCCGATGATCAAGGCCGAGCAGATCACCTGGATCGAGCCGAGGCCGAAGACCAGGCGCCGCAGGGTGCGCAGCCGCTCCCAGGACAGCTCGACCCCGATCATGAACATCAGGAAGATGACGCCGAACTCGGCCAGGTGCGCGATCTCGGTGCGGTTGCCGATCGTGAACAGCGAGACCCAGTGGAACTGGTCCGAGAACCGGCCGAGCCCGAACGGCCCGAGCAGCGCGCCCGCGCCGATGAAGCCGAGCACCGGGCTGATGCGCAGGCGATGGAACAGCGGCACCACCACGCCCGCGGTGACGAGGAACAGGATCGCTTCCTTGTAGGAGCCGGCATGGACGTCGGGCATCGGCGGTCGGTTCGAACCTCTTGACGACGTGACTGGGCGGGGCTGGCGCGATCATGCGAGGTGGGCGCTCCCCGAGCAACCGGGAATCGCCGTCGCGGCGCGATTGGGCGGGCGTGCGCCGGGCGCCGGTCTCGGAAAGTGAGGCATTTGCGCCACCTCCCGAACGGTAGCGGTGGACGGCCGCCATGCGGCCCAAATTCGGCACAATGCCCGCTTAGCGAAAGCAGTTAACGAACGGTTACGCTCAACCGCGCGTCGCGTACGATCCGACCTTAGAGAGCCCCATGCGAAAGATGCCCCCGAGCCGGGAGGTCCAGCGCGAGCGCCGCGCCTGGGCCGTCGAGTCCGACAGGTGGACGCACGAGCGTCACATCGAGAAGGGCTACCGCATCAAGTGGGGCTACGTCGCGATCGCCTACCTCGTCGAGTTCATGGTGATCGGCGCCTCGCTCTGGGGTGCGTGGTTGTTCGCCTCCGTCTACAGCGACGGCGACGACCACGCCTTCTACTTCATGCTGCTGGCGCCGCTGGTCTACGCAGCGGTGGAGCTGTGCCGCGTGCCGCTCGGCATCCTGGCGCGCACCCAGCGCTCGTACTTCATCCGCGCGCTCGCCATCGTCGGCATCATCTTCGCCGCAGGCGTGACCACGAAGTCGGTTTCCCAACTCGGCGAGATGATGTTCCATCCCCGCCTGATGGAGGCCTCGAAGACCAAGACCGCGCTGAAGGACGCGCAGGCCGACCGCAGCACCATCGACAACCGCATCTCTGCCGCCGACGCCCGCGTCGCGCAGTACACGACCGAGCTCGACCAGATCGAGAAGCGCGCCGCCGACAACGCGGCCCAGCTCTCGGCCCTGCCGGCCCAGCGTTGCGAGAAGGTGTTCGGCACCAACAGCCGCGGCGTGCGCTACCAGAACCTGAAATGCGTCACCGACCCGCGCACCGCGACGCTTTCGGCCGGCGTCGCCAAGGCCTCGGCCGACCGCGGCGTGCTGACCAAGGACCTCGAGGAGGCGCGCAAGGCGCGCGCCCAGCTCGACCGCGGCGCCGCCGAGCGCAAGGTCGCCGACGCCGAGCAGGCCTACCGCAACGCCGTGAACCGCTCGCAGCTCCACTCCTTCACGGCGATGGTCTACGGCGTCGACCCGATCGACGTGTCGGAGCAGCAGGTGCACGCCTTCCTGCGCATCTTCGTGTTCCTGCCGGCGCTCTGCGCCGCCTTCGCCTCGACGATCCTGGCGCTGTGCGCGGTCTCGGTGCGCAAGACCTTCATGGACGAGGACGACCTCGGCGCCGCCGTGAACCTGGAGGCGACGCCCTACATGCTGGAATCGATCACAGAGGCGCTGAAGCAGAACCTCGAGCCGGTCCTGCCACGGCCGAACCGCGAGGCGGCGACGGGGGCGGTGATTCCGATCAACCGTCCGGCCGCGGGCGCCGCGCCTGGGTTAAACGCCGCCAACCAGCCGGGTAGCCAGCCGATCCTGCCGGCCGCCAGCGCGGGAGCGGGCGCATGAGCTACGTCGCGCAAGGCTCGCCCGAGAACATCGCCCTCGCGCAGCAGGTCAACGGCCGGCTGCGCGCGGAGTCCCGCATCGTCTTCGCTCGCGCCTTCCTGTTCCGGGCGGCGGGCGCCGGGGTCTTCGTCGCGCTCGCCGGCATCGGTGTCGGCGCGGCGGCCTACGGCTGGGCCACGATGAACCAGTTCGACACCGCCGCCGAGAAGATCGCCGCCGCGATGCAGGCGGCGCTCTCCGACGTCACCCTGAAGACCAAGGGCGAGGTGACGCTGACGGACAACGTGCTCAAGCTCGAAGGCGCCCTGCCGAAGGCCGCCGCCGCGCCGACCCCGACGAAGGCGCAGCTCGGCGCCGACGCGGCGCCGGCTTCGAAGGCGATCGTCAACACCACCTTCACGGTCTTCAAGCAGGTGCCCTATCTCGACGGGCAGATCGTGACCGGCTGGAACTTCAAGGACAGCGCCGACCAGCCCTATCAGCAGTACTGCTACTTCTCCCGCCGTTCCAACGAATCGAAGGGCCAGGTCGAAATCAAGATCGACCTGGCCATGGACGGTAAAACCCTGCCTCAGCCGCAAAAATCAGACGTGAATCTTGCGATTCTCGCCTCGAACTGCGTGTGGCACGACGGAAAGTCCCTCTAACCGGCAAAGACGCGGCTTGCGCGCACGGAAAATCGGTTCAGCGGAAACGGTTCCCTAACCGCTCTCGGGCGAGGATGCGTCTGCACGAGCGTGCGTGCAGACGTAATCCGAGTACCGCCGATGGACGACCTTCTGCGCGAGTTCCTGACCGAGAGCGGCGAGCATCTCGACACGGTCGACACCGAACTCGTTCGCTTCGAGCAGGATCCGAACAACGAAACGATCCTGCGGAACATCTTCCGTCTCGTCCACACCATCAAGGGTACCTGCGGCTTCCTCGGCCTGCCGCGGCTCGAAGCGCTGGCGCATGCCGCCGAGACCCTGATGGGCCGGTTCCGCGACGGCCTCGCGGTGACGAGCCCGGCCGTCAGCCTGATCCTGGCGACCCTCGACCGCCTCAAGCTGATCCTCGCCGACCTCGAAGCCACCGGGACGGAACCCGTGGGCGCCGACACCGACCTGATCGAGGCGCTGGAGCGGATGTCGCTCGGCACGCCCGAGGTCGAAGCCGTCCCCGAGGTCAAGGCGCCCGAGCCGAAGCTGCCCGAGATCGTGGTGCGGGAATGCAAGCCCGGCGAGGTCTCCCTCGACGACCTCGAAGCCGCCTTCCTCGCGGCGCCCGGCCCCGACGACGCGCCCGCGGCCTGGATGC
>NZ_VRUX01000182.1:0-7379 GCF_008039885.1 Methylobacterium sp. WL103 | reverse complement strand
GCGAGACCGCGCCCGGCGTGCCGGCGACCTATGCGGCCGCCGACCTCGCCGACCTCGCGCGCCAGCTCGGCGTTTGAGACCTACGCCTCGCCGCGGGCGACCAGCGCCTCGTATTCCGGCACCTCCAGGCGGCCTTCCTTGGCGACGCGGGCCTTGTCCGCGTCGGAGATCACGTCGCCAGCCAGATCCAGGCGCTTCCACGCGGCCAGCGGCGTCTCGCGGCCCGGCGTCGGGACGTACTTGTTCTGCGCGACCTTCTCGTACTTGTGGATGTAGCGCGGGCAGTTGACCCAGATCTTCACCACGTCGACGCGCACCAGGTACTTGGCCTCGGTGTAGTGCGCCATCAGGGGATCGTCGCGCAGCAGCGTCGCGGTGCCCTGCACGCGGACGCGGTGCGGCGTCTCGAAGTCGATGAACAGCAGCCCGACCTTGGCCTGCCCCTCGATGTTGCCCATCGAGTAGAACATGCCGTTGCCGTCGAAGCCCGGGAACACCAGCGTGTGGTCGTCCACGACCTTCACGAAGCCGGGGCCGCCGCCCTTGTACGACACCGTCGGCATGCCGTCGGGATCGACTGTCGACAGGAAGAACATGTCGCGCGAGCCGATGAAGGCCGCCTCGTCGTCCTGGATCGTCTCGTGCACCCACTGGGTGTCGAGGCGGTCGGCGAGCTTGGTGGTCTTGAACTCCTGCTGGAGCGCGCGGTGCGCGTCCGAATAGAGCGAGGCCATGGTTTCCTCCCGAGCCGGCCGAGCCTCCGCGATCCTTGCGTCGCGGAGTTGTCTCGGACTTTCGCGGCGGCACTGTCCCCGCAAACGTCGGCGCGGGCAATTGCCGAGTTTGCCCGCCGCATGAAAAAGGCCGGCCCCGCTTCCACGGGGCCGGCCTTCATCGATCATGGTCGCCTGGAAGGGCTCGACCGAACGTCCGAACGGATCAATTCTTGGTCTTGTCGACCAGCGCCTTCTCGGAGATCCACGGCATCATGCCGCGGAGCTTGGCGCCGACCTCCTCGATCGGGTGACGGGCGAGCTTGGCGCGGGTGGCCTTGAACGAGGTCTGGCCGACCTTGTTCTCCAGCATCCAGTCGCGGGTGAACTTGCCCGACTGGATGTCGTCGAGGACGCGCTTCATCTCGGCCTTGGTCTCGGCGGTGACGATGCGCGGGCCGGTGACGTACTCGCCGTACTCGGCGGTGTTCGAGATCGAGTAGTTCATGTTGGCGATGCCGCCCTCGTAGATGAGGTCGACGATGAGCTTCACCTCGTGCAGGCACTCGAAATAGGCCATCTCGGGGGCGTAGCCCGCCTCGACCAGGGTCTCGAAGCCGGCCTTGATCAGGTCGACGACGCCGCCGCAGAGCACGGCCTGCTCGCCGAACAGGTCGGTCTCGCACTCTTCCTTGAACGTAGTCTCGATGATGCCCGCGCGGCCGCCGCCGTTGGCGGAGGCGTAGGACAGGCCGAGGTCGTGGGCGTTGCCGGAGGCGTCCTGGGCGATCGCGATCAGCGTCGGCACGCCGCCGCCGCGCAGGTACTCGGAGCGCACGGTGTGGCCCGGGCCCTTCGGGGCGACCATCAGCACGTCGAGGTCGGACCGCGGCTCGATCAGGTTGAAGTGAACGTTGAGGCCGTGGGCGAACAGCAGGGCGGCGCCCTGCTTCATGTTCGGCTCCAGCGACTCCTTGTAGATGTCGCCCTGCAGCTCGTCCGGGGTGAGCATCATCACCACGTCGGCCCACTTGGCGGCGTCGGCGACCGACATCACCTTGAAGCCCTGGCCTTCGGCCTTCTTGGCGGTGGCCGAGCCCGCGCGCAGGGCGATGGCGATGTCCTTCACGCCGGAATCGCGCAGGTTGAGCGCGTGGGCGTGGCCCTGGCTGCCGTAGCCGACGATGACGACCTTCTTGCCCTTGATCAGGTTCAGGTCGGCGTCGCGATCGTAGTAAACCCTCATGGTGTTGGTCCTCTCTGGTGAAGGGGTGTGGTTAGCGCTTGGGCTGGCCGTAGAGGGCCAGGAACTGCTCCACCGCGCGGGCGGCGTCGCGTCTGATCTCGGCGGCGTCGAAGGTGATCGCATCGCCGAGCAGAAGTCTGATCTGCACGTCGCGGCCGACGAGGCCGAAGAAGGTGCGGAAGGCGGTCTCGGTGTCGTCGAAGGCGAGCAGCCCCGCCGCGCGGCCCGCCTCCAGCACCGGTTTCAGCCGGTCGCCGATCGCGAAGCGCCCGTTGGCGAGGACGATGCTGCCGAGGTTGCTTTTGCGCGACGCCGCGTCGCCGATGGCGATGCGGTTGAGGGCGATCGAGGCCCGGCTCGAGATCACGCCGAGCCAGGTCGTCGCGAAATCGCGCAGGCTCTCGCTCAGGGCGGCGACGTCGAGGGCGTGCGCCTCGTACTGGCCGGTGCGCACGCGGGAGGCCTGCCATCGCACCGTCGCGGTGAGCAGGCCGTCGCGGTCGCGGAACCACTTGTACAGGGTCTCCTTGGAGCAGCTCGCACGGCGCGCGACCGCATCCATCGTGAGCTGGTCGCCCTCCTCCACCATCAGGTCCAGCACCGCGTCCAGGACGGCCTGCTGGCGGACGGAAGGGGTCGCGTCGTGGATCGCCGAGCCGGATGCCATCGTGCGCTAAAACCGTACCGTACCGTACGGTTCGCCTGATAGGGCGATTCGTTCCGGATCGCAAGGGCACCGTCTGGGGATGCCTTAGGCCGGAAACGGCAGGCCTTCGCGGGCGAAGACGGCTTGCACGGCCGGCCGTTCGGCCATGGCGCGCGCGTGGGCGGTCCAGGCCGGGAACCGGGCCGGCATGTCGAAGCGCAGGGTCGGCCCTCGGGCCCAGACCCAGAACACCATCAGGTAGGCGTCGACCACGCCGTAGCGGTCTTCCACCGCCCAGCCGCCGTTCGAGAGCCTGACCTCGGTCATCGTGCAGAGGTCGCCGAAGGTGTCGGCCGCCTTGGCGCGGATGCCGGGCAGCGCCGCCTCGTCGTCGCTGTAGCGCTCCGCCCGCCGGATGTGGGCGTAGGCCGGGTGGTGGTTGGTCGCGAGCCAGCACAGCCACTCGTCGGCCACCGCCTGCGCCTTCAGGTCCTCGGGCCAGAGCCGCGCCTCAGGGTGCGCGCGGGCGACGTGGCGCAGGATGGCGCTGTTCTCGGTGAGGACCCAGTCGCCCACGACCAGGGCCGGCACCCGGCCGCGCTCGTTGATCGCGAGGTATTCCGGCGCCCGCTGGTCGCCGGCGGCGAGGTCGAGGCGCACGGTCTCGTAGGGCGCGCCCGCTTCCTCCAGGGCGATATGCGAGGCGAGCGAGCAGGCGCCGGGGGCGTAGTAGAGGGTCGTCATGGGCGTGCACCGTCGTCGCTGAGGAGGCTGAGAAGCGTCGCGAGCCTGCCGCGGACCTCGGCGAGGACCACGTCCGGCACGAAACCGAGTGATCTGAGAATGCGTGCGTCCCGATCGATCGAGCGGACCTGATCGACCAGCACCGCGCCCTCAGCCGCGAGACCAGCCGGCAACATCACCTTCGTCGGCCAGGGATCGCGGTTCCGGGTGATCGGGCAGACGATGACGCGGCGAGCCAGCAGGTGCATCTCGTCGTTCGAGGCCACCAGGGCCGGACGGCGGCCGTTCTGCTCGGTCCCGCGGACGGGCTCCAGGTCGACGAGGAGCAATTCGCCGGGACGCGCCCGCCGCTCAGCGGGAGTCGTCATCGTCGATGATCTCGGATCCGCGATCCGGTCCCCAGCCGACGGTGGGAGGCTCGAACGCGGGTCCGAGGCGGCGCGCTTCCGCGACCATCTCGGCCATCGTGAAGACCGGGATCCCGTTCACGTGCCGGCGGCCCTGAGCGTGAGGGCCGGCATCGGTCGTCGTGACGATACGGTCCTTCGCCGTCACCTCGACGGTCTGGCCCTCGCTGAGGCCATGCGAGCGGACGTCGTCCGCAGACAACCGGACGGCGAACGCCTGACCAGATCGTTCCAGTTTCCCTTCCATCCCGACGCTCCTTTCGCGAGCCGGCACCATCATAGCGCCGGCTCTCGCGAAATCACATCGGGTCGGCGCCCCGGCCCATCGCGGCGATGCCGGTGCGGGAGATCTCGACGAGGCCGAGCACGGTCATCAGGCGGATGAAGCGGTCGATCTCCTCGGTCGCGCCGGTGAGCTCGAACACGAAGGAGGTCAGCGTCGCGTCCAGCGTCTTGGCGCCGAAGGCGGCGGCGAGCCGCAGCGCCTCGCCGCGATGCTCGCCCTGCCCCGCCACCTTCACGAGGCACAGCTCGCGCTCGAGCGCGCTGCCCTGGAGGGTCAGGTCGACGACCCGGTGCACGGGCACGAGGCGGTCGAGCTGCGCCTTGATCTGGTCGATCACCGCGTTGGTGCCGGCGGTGACGATGGTGATGCGCGAAAGGTGGCGCGCCTCCTCCGTCTCCGACACCGTCAGGCTCTCGATGTTGTAGCCGCGCCCCGAGAACATCCCGGAGATGCGCGCGAGCACGCCCGGCTCGTTGTCGACGATCACGGCGAGGGTGTGCCGGTTGACGGCCTCGATCTTGCCGGCGTCGGGATAGTGGGTGTTCATGGCGTTCATTGCGGGGCGCGTCCTCGTCGTCCAGTTCGTCCAATCCGCGGCCTCGCACCCCTGGGGCGAGGCGGGCGCGGCTGCGCGTCGCCGCCGATGCGGCGGATCGCGGCCCGACCGCAGGGTCGGGCCGCCACCGAAGGCTACACCAGCATCTTGCCTTCCTCGGAGATCACGTCGCCGATCTCCATGCCGGTCTCGCCGAGGTAGTCGGAGAGCAGCATCTCGTTGTGCGCCTTGCCCGACGGGATCATCGGGAAGCAGTTTTCCTTCTTGTCGACGATGCAGTCGAAGACGACCGGGCCGTCGTAGTCGAGCATCTCGGCGATCGCCGCGTCGAGGTCGCCCGGCTTGTCGCAGCGGATGCCCTTGGCGCCGTAGGCCTCCGCCAGCTTGACGAAGTCCGGCAGGCTCTCCGAGTAGCTCTGCGAGTAGCGCGAGCCGTGCAGCAGCTCCTGCCACTGGCGCACCATGCCCATGTACTCGTTGTTCAGGATGAAGATCTTGACCGGCAGGCGGTACTGCACCGCGGTCGAGAGCTCCTGCATGTTCATCAGGATCGAGGCTTCGCCCGCGATGTCGATGACCAGGCCCTTGGGATGGGCCAGCTGCGTGCCGATGGCCGCCGGCAGGCCGTAGCCCATGGTGCCGAGGCCGCCGGAGGTCATCCAGCGGTTCGGCTCCTCGAACTTGAAGTACTGCGCCGCCCACATCTGGTGCTGGCCGACCTCCGTCGTGATGTAGGTCTCGCGGTCCTTGCACGCCTCGTAGAGGCGCTGCACCGCGTGCTGCGGCTTGATGATCGTGCCCGAAGGCCAGTAGGCGAGGCACTCGCGCGCCCGCCAGGTGCGGATCTTGGCGAACCACCCGTCGAGGTTGGACTTCTCGGGCCGCGCCGGCAGGGCGTGCCAGACCTCCAGCATGTCGGACAGCACGCTCGCGCAGTCGCCGACGATGCCGACGTCGACCTTGACCACCTTGTTGATCGAGGAGGCGTCGACGTCGATGTGGATCTTCTTCGAGAACGGCGAGAACGCGTCGAGGCGGCCGGTGATGCGGTCGTCGAACCGCGCGCCGACGCAGATCATCACGTCGCACTCGTGCATCGCGAGGTTGGCCTCGTAGGTGCCGTGCATCCCGAGCATCCCGAGGAACTTGTCGTCGGAGGCCGGGAAGGCGCCGAGCCCCATCAGGGTCGAGGTGACCGGGTAGCCCGTCTCGGCGACTAGTTCGCGCAGCAGGCGCGAGGCCTCGGGGCCGGAATTGATCACGCCGCCGCCGGTGTAGAAGACCGGGCGGCGCGCGCCCGCCATCAGCTCGACGGCCGTACGGATCTTGTCCGCGTCGCCCTTGACCGCCGGCTTGTAGGTCTTGTGGCCGTCGACCGAGGGACGCTCGTAGAGCCCACTCGCGAACTGGATGTCCTTGGGCAGGTCGACGACGACGGGGCCGGGCCGGCCGTGCGAGGCGACGTAGAAGGCCTCGTGCAGGATGCGCGGCAGGTCGTCGATCGATTTGACCAGGTAGTTGTGCTTCGTGCAGTGGCGCGTGATGCCGACCGTGTCGCACTCTTGGAACGCGTCGGTGCCGATCAGGTGCGTCGGGACCTGGCCGGTGATGCAGACGAGCGGGATCGAATCGAGCAGCGCGTCGGTCAGGCCGGTGACGATGTTGGTCGCTCCCGGGCCCGAGGTGACGAGCACGCAGCCGACCTTGCCGGACGAGCGGGCATAGCCCTCGGCGGCGTGCACGGCGCCCTGCTCGTGGCGGACCAGCACGTGCTTGACCGCCTCCTGGTGAAAGAGCGCGTCGTAGATCGGCAGCACCGCGCCGCCGGGATACCCGAACAACGTGTCGACGCCCTGATCCTTAAACGCCCGGATGACCATCTCGGCCCCGGTCATGACCTCGCCGCCCATCGTCTTCCTCCTACTCGTCTTGCTGGTCTTCGTCGTCTCGATGTCGTCGATCGGGCGCGGGCAACAAAAAAGGGCCCCGCGAGGGACCCTGCATGCGCCACCGCCCGGATCGCGGCCCTGAGTTCAGGGCCGCCCCGTCGGTGGCGCTTCCGCTACGATAAGGATCGTCTTCATCGCGATCGATCTTTCGCCCAACGCAGGCCGCCCGCATGGCGCTCCGCGTGAAAAGTGACCGGTGTCTTAACGAAGGGCTCGCCGATGGTCAACGGTCTTCGGGCGGTGCGCGAGGTCTCCGCAGAGGATCGGGCCTCCGCGAAGCATTTGCCGCAGGCCGGCCCCAGGGCGCGCCGCGCGATTGCCCCGGCTCGGCGCCCGGCCTATCAACGATCCTCGTCCCCCAGCCCAGCGAGCGCGAGTGCACGGAACGCCGGTGGCCCAGCCCGAGACGGCCTCGCTCAGCTACCTGCTCCTCGACGTCGCGGGCACGTCCTGCGCCCTGCCGCGCTCTGCGGCCGGCGAGGTGCTGCCGCTGCCGGACCTGTTTCGCCCGCCGGCCGCCGGCGGGTGGCTCGCCGGCTTCCTCAACCTCGGCGGCGAACCGGTGCCGGTCGTCGACCTCGCGCGCCTCCTCGGCCTGCGCGAGGGGGCGCACGATCCCGGCCCCTACGCCCACTTGATCCTGACGCCGGACGTCGCCGGGGCCTGGCTCGTCGACCGGGTGACCGACCTCGTGACCATCGAGCCCGAGGCGATCCGGCCGGTGGCGGCGCAGGCGAGTCTGAACGGCTGCGTGTCCGCCGAGATCGCCCAGGGCGACCGGCTGATCCACGCCCTCGACCCGGAGCGCCTGCTCGGCGCCGAGGAGCGCGCC
>NZ_VRUX01000181.1:0-7385 GCF_008039885.1 Methylobacterium sp. WL103 | reverse complement strand
CGGCATCCCTTCTCGGAACGCCCAGCGCCGAATGACACTCAATAACGCCATGTCGATCACTCCATGACCCCCCGACCAAAAAGCCAGGGGTGGGTTCAGACACGGGTCACTTCTCGATGGAAACTTCGGGCTCCGCCGGGTCAACTCTCAACGGAAATCAACAGCCGATGAAGCCGCCTTCCTCGCGGAGGCTCCCGCGCACCTCCATCTCGCGCTTACGCTCGCTCTGTGGACCGGCCAGCGGCAAGGCGACCTCCTGCGGCTCACGTGGCACGCCTACGACGGCCGGGTGATTCGGCTGCAGCAATCGAAGACAGGGACACGTGTCGTCGTCCCTGTCGGCGCCCCCTTGAAGGCGGCTCTCGATCGGGCACCGCGCCATCCCACGATCCTCGCCACCATGAAGGGTGACGCTTGGACGGCGGACGGATTTCACACGTCCTGGCGAAAGGCGTGCAAGCGGGCAGGGGTCGTGGGCGTGACGTTCAATGACCTGCGGGGCACCGCCGTGACGCGGCTGGCACTTGCCGAATGCACCGAGGCCGAGATCGCGACGATCACCGGGCATGCGCTCCGGGACGTCCGCTCGATCCTCGACGCTCACTACCTCAACCGAGATCCTAGGTTGGGTGAGAGCGCGATCCGGAAGCTCGAAGCGAGAACGAAAGTTCCCAACTGAGCGTCCAACCGTGCCGTTATGTTCTAGTCAGAAAACGCGAAAAGCTTAGAGATTTCAAGTGGCTGGGGGACCTGGATTCGAACCAGGACCAGAGGAGTCAGAGTCCACCGTTCTACCGTTAAACTATCCCCCACCGAAGGGACGGAGGCCGCCTGCGATCCGGGCCGGCTAGAAGCCGGCGACCGCTCGGGAGGGGTCCGTCGTTCGGGAGCGCTCCCGTTAAGGGGAAAGCGCGGATGGGTCAACAGGGTTCGGCCGCGCTTTCGCGATTCCGGCTCGGCCCCATCCGCCGGCGCGGCGGTGCGAGGATCGCCGCGAAATCCCACAACCCTTTGGATTTGTAGGTTTGCCCCGGCACGGTGCGTTGCGTTCGTGCGCACGTTCGACAATATTCCAGCGCCCGGGTCGGGGCCCGACACTTCGGGCCGCAGTGCCCGCGACGGCGCCACAAGGCGCCGCGACAGAAGAAACGCCCGGATCGGGACACGGAGGAAACAGCCATGAGACTGACGACGCGCGCGTTCGTCGGCGCCCTGCTCGGCGCGACCGCACTGGCCACGCTCGGCGCCCTGCCGTCCCAGGCCGCAGACCCGATCAAGATCGGCGTGACCGGCCCCTATACCGGCGGCTCCTCCGCCATGGGCGTCTCGATGCGCGACGGCGCGCGCCTGGCGGCCGCCGAGATCAACAAGGCCGGCGGCGTGCTCGGCCGGCAGATCCAGCTCGTCGAGCGCGACGACGAGGCCAAGAACGAGGTCGGCGCCCAGGTGGCGCAGGAGCTCATCAGCAAGGAGAAGGTCGTCGCGACCTTGGGCTTCGTCAACACCGGCGTGGCGCTCGCCGCGCAGCGCTTCTACCAGGAAGCCGAGATCCCGGTGTTCAACAACGTCGCCACCGGCACGATCATCACCAACCAGTTCAAGGCGCCGGACTACGACAGCAACTACGTCTTCCGGAACTCGGCCTACGACGTGCTCCAGGCCGGCATGATGGTCGACGAGGCCGTCGCGCAGGGCCACAAGAAGATCGCCATCCTCGCCGACTCGACCAATTACGGCCAGCTCGGCCGCGAGGACATCGAGAAGTACCTCGGCGCCAAGGGCGTGAAGCCGGTCGTGGTCGAGAAGTTCAACATCAAGGACGTCGACATGACGGCCCAGCTGCTGAAGGCCCAGCAGGCCGGCGCCGACGTGATCCTCGCCTACGGCATCGGGCCGGAGCTGGCGCAGATCGCCAACGGCATGGCCAAGCTCGGCTGGAAGGTGCCGATGATCACCTCGTGGCCGGCCTCGATGCAGAGCTTCATCGACATCGCCGGCGCCAACGGCAACGGCGTGGTGATGCCGCAGACCTTCATCGAGGACAAGACGCTGCCCAAGCGCAAGGCCTTCCTCGAGGAATACTACAAGACCTACGGCGTGACGAAGATCCCGACCCCGGTCGCCGGCGCGCAGGGCTACGACTCGGTGTTCCTGATCGCCGCCGCGATCAAGCAGGCCGGCTCAACCGACGGGCCGAAGATCCGCGAGGCGCTGGAAAACCTGAAGGAGAAGGTCGAGGGCGTGGTGACGACCTACGACAAGCCCTTCACCGCCGCCGACCACAACGCGATCTCGCGCAACATGGTCGTGTTCGGGAAGGTGCAGGACGGCAAGATCGTCTACGCCAAGGACGCGGACGCCAAGAACGCGGGCGTCGTGCGCGTGAAGGAAAAGTCTTCCAACTGACGAATCCCGCCGCTTGCGCGGGATGAACCAAAGCCGCCGGAACGCTGACCCCAAGCGTCCGGCGGCGCGCGGCCTTCGGGCCGGTCCTCGCCGCGATCGCGAGCGGTCGCGGCGCGCGCCTCCCGCACGGGGGAGGGGACCCGCGCCGGCACGGAACCGGAACCGGGCGGCATGAACGAAAAGACCTTCACGGACGGGCGCGGGTGACACGATGACCATCTTCCTGCAGCTCGTCGCCTCCGGCGTCGCGGTCGGCATGATCTACGCCGCCATCGCCTTCGGCTACCAGCTCACCTTCGCCACCTCGAAGACGCTGAACTTCGGGCAGGGCGAGGCGCTGGCGCTCGGCGCCCTGTTCGGCCTCACGCTGGCGCCGTTCACCGGCTACTGGCTGATGATCCCGCTGGTGCTGGTCTTCGGCTTCGCGCTCGGCGCCGTCGTCGAGCGCCTCGGCGTGCGCCCGGCGGTGAAGATCAAGTCCGAGTACGGGTGGATCATGGCCACCATCGCGCTCGGCATCATCTTCCGGAACCTCGCCGAGAACATCTGGGGCCGCGACGACCTCAAGTTCCCCTCGCCGCTGCCCGAGGAGGCGCTCCAGCTCGGCGGCATCCGCATGCTGCCGATGGAGCTGCTGATCATCGCCGGCGCGCTGCTGATGATGCTCGCGGTCGAGATCTTCAATCGCAAGTCGATCTGGGGCAAGGCGGTGATCGCCACCTCGAACGACATCGACGCCGCCGGCCTGATGGGCATCAACACCAAGCGCGTCATCACGCTGTCCTACTCGATCAGCGCGATGACGGCGGCATTCGCCGGCGTGCTCGTCGCCCCGGTCACCCTCACCGGCGCCACCATGGGCGCGGTGCTGGCGCTCAAGGCCTTCGCGGTGGCGATCATCGGCGGCCTCGAATCCGGCCTCGGCGTCATCGTCGGCGGCCTGATCCTCGGCGTCGCCGAGACGCTGACCGGCTTCTACATCTCCACCGGCTACAAGGACGTGCCGGGCCTGATCCTGCTCCTCGTCGTGCTGTCGATCCGCCCCGTGGGGCTGTTCGGCAAGGCCGTGATCAAGAAAGTCTGAGCCGATGGCGCAATCCACCTTCGCGCCCGCCGCGGCCCCCGCGCCCTCGGCCTCCGCCGGGATCGGCCGGCATGTCGGCGCGCTCGGCGCCGTGCTCCTCGTGGTGTTCCTCGCCGCCTTCCCGCACGTGGTCACGAGCAGCTACTACATCCACCTGCTGCTGGTGATCGCGATCTACGCGATCCTGATCCTCGGGCTCGACATCGTCGTCGGCTATACCGGCCAGGTCAGCCTTGGCCATGCCGGCCTGTTCGGCGTCGGCGCCTACGCGGCGGCCGTGCTGTTCCTGCATTTCAAGCTCGGGATTTGGTGGGGGCTCCTCGCCGGAATCGGCGTCACCTCCGCCTTCGGCCTGCTGCTCGCGGTGCCGGCCTTGCGGGTCACCGGCCCGTACCTCGCCATGGTGACGCTCGCCTTCGGCACCATCGTCCAGATCTTCATCAACGAGCTGACGCCGATCACCAACGGGCCGCTCGGCATCACCCTGCCGCCGGCCCGCGTCATCGACTTCGCGATGTTCGGCATCACCCCACCCTGGGGCGCGGCCGGCCGCAAGCTCGAATTCTACTATCTCGTCTGCGCCTGCCTGCTGGTGACGATCGTGGTGGTGAACCGCATCGTGCGCTCGCCGTTCGGGCGCGCCTTCGAGGCGCTGCGCGACTCGCCGATCGCCTGCGACTGCATGGGCGTCAGCGTCTACCGCTACAAGGTCTACGCCTTCGTGGTCTCGGCGGCGCTCGCGGGCCTCGCCGGCGCGCTGTTCGCCTGGTCGGAGCGCTACGTCGCGCCGAACTCCTACGGCTTCGAGCTCACCGTGCTGTTCCTGCTCGCGGTGACGATGGGCGGCCGGAAGTCGCGGGCAGGACCCCTGATCGGGTCGGCCATCATCGTGATGATGCCCAACATCCTGGCCGACATCGACCTCGTGCGGATCATGGCCGGTCTCATCGCCGCGGTGGCCGTCGTCGTCGGCATCCAGGCCTTCGTGCGGAAGGCCGAGAACCGCTTCGCCATCCTCGTGCCGGTGGTGCTCTGCATCCTGTTCCTGCCGGCGACGCTGGCGCTGCAATCGGTCACCGACTTCCGGCTCAGCGTGTTCGGCCTGCTGATCCTGTTCGTCGTCTACTACCTGCCCGACGGCATCGTCGGCTTCCTGCGCGAGAAGATCCCGGCGCTCCGCCCGGCCCACACCGCGGAGGGCAAGGCGCTCTCGGCCGACGGCGACGCGCTCATCGCGCAGCGCGGCAAGGCCGCCGGGACCGAGGCGCTGCTCAAGGTCGAGCAGGCCCTGATGCAGTTCGGCGGCCTAAAGGCGCTGGCCGGCATCGACCTGTCGGTGAAGCCCGGCACGATCCACGGGCTGATCGGCCCGAACGGCTCGGGCAAGAGCACGATGATGAACGTGCTCACCGGCATCTACAAACCCACCGCCGGATCGGTGACCCTGGCCGCCGCCGGCAGCGCCGCCAAGCGCCTCGACGGGCGCACGCCCTCAGAGATCGCGCTATCCGGCGTCGCCCGCACCTTCCAGAACGTCCAGCTCTTCCGCGAGATGACGGCCCTGGAGAACGTACTCGTCGGCCTGCACCACGCTTTCCACGGCACGATCTTCGACGCGATCCTCGGCACGCCGCGGCGCAAGCGCGAGGAACGCGAGGCCCGCACCCGCGCCATGGCGATCCTCGACTTCATGGGGCTGGCGAGCCTCGCGCAGGTCGAGGCCCGCAACCTGCCCTACGGCAAGCAGCGCCTGCTCGAGATCGGCCGCGCGCTGGCGCTCGATCCCGTGCTGTTGTTGCTCGACGAACCCGCCGCCGGCCTGACCGCTCCCGACATCGCGGACCTTACCGCGATCATCCGCAAGATCCGCAACGCCGGCATCACCGTCATCCTGATCGAGCACCACATGGACGTGGTGATGGGCCTGTGCGACCGCGTCAGCGTGCTCGATTTCGGGCATAAGATCGCCGAGGGCGGCGCCCGCGAGGTGCAGGCCGACCCGAAGGTGATCGAGGCCTATCTCGGCGCCCCCGACGACATGGGCGGCACGGCCAGTGATGCTGGCAAGGACGCCGGTAAAGATGCCGGCAGGGAGCCAGCCCATGCTTGAGGTCGCCAACCTGTCGGCCGGCTACGGCCAGATCGAGGTCCTGCACGGGCTCTCGTTCCAGGTGCCGAAGGGCAAGGTCGTGACGCTGATCGGCTCGAACGGGGCCGGCAAGACCACGACGATGCGGGCGCTCTCGGGCATGATCCAGCCGCGTTCGGGCTCGATCAAGCTCGCCGGCCGAGAGATCTCGGGCCTCGACAGCCACGACGTGGCGCGGGCCGGCCTCGCCCACTCGCCGGAGGGACGCCGGGTGTTCCCGACGCTGTCGGTCGAGGACAACCTGACGCTCGGCGCCTTCCCGCGGCTCACCGGCTCGCGGCCGAAGGGCGACGTCGCCGCCGACCGCGAACGCGCCTACGCGCTGTTCCCGCGGCTCAAGGAGCGCCGGCTGCAACTCGCCGGCACTCTGTCGGGCGGCGAGCAACAGATGCTCGCCATGGGCCGCGCCCTGATGCTGCGCCCCGACATCCTGCTGCTGGACGAGCCCTCGATGGGCTTGGCGCCGAAGCTCGTCGAGGAGGTGTTCCGCATCATCCGCCAGCTCAAGGAGGAGCAGGTGACGATGCTGCTCGTCGAGCAGTTCGCCATGGCGGCTCTGGGCGTGGCCGACTACGGCTACGTCCTCGAGAACGGCCGCATCCGGTTCCAGGGGCCGGCCGCCCAGCTCAAGAGCGATCCGGCGGTGCGGGCGGCCTATCTCGGCGGCGACCACTGATGGCGCCCTCCGGGCGTCCGCTCGGATCGCGCCCGCCCGGGCGCCCGCTTGGCAATCCGGGGGGCGAGCCCCTACCTGTCGCCGGGCGACACCCCGGAGACACCCTTGGCACACGACGATTCAGGCCCCACCCAGATGCACGCCACCACCATCCTGATGGTGCGCAAGGGCGGCCGCGTCGTCATCGGCGGCGACGGCCAGGTCAGCCTCGGCCAGACCATCGTGAAGGGCAACGCCCGCAAGGTCCGGCGGTTGGCCAAGGGCGCGGTGATCGGCGGCTTCGCCGGCGCGACGGCCGACGCCTTCACCCTGTTCGAGCGGCTTGAGGCCAAGCTCGAACAGTATCCCGGGCAGCTCACCCGCGCCTGCGTCGAGCTGACCAAGGATTGGCGCACCGACCGCTACCTCCGCCGCCTCGAGGCGATGATGCTGGTGGCCGACAAGGACGTCAGCCTGCTGCTCTCGGGCGCGGGCGACGTGCTGGAGCCGGAGGGCGGCGTGATGGCGATCGGCTCAGGGGGCAACTACGCCCTGTCGGCCGCGCGCGCCCTGGAGGACACCGACCTCGACGCCGAGGCGATCGTGCGCAAGGCGATGCGGATCGCCGCCGAGATCTGCGTCTACACCAACGGCAGCCTCGTCCTCGAGTCCCTCGACGCGGACTCGGTCTAACCCTCACCCAATCCGTCCCGACGGCCCTGGGGCCGCCGGGAGGCTGCTTGGCCCGCTACTTGTCGAAGCTGTAATCGAGGTCGATGCCGTCCTTGCCGTCGTCGCTGGCCTTGAAGGTCATCTTCATGCGCTTCTCGGTCGTGCCCGTGTCCTGGGTCTCGTCCCAGACCGAGGTGTAGCGGCAGGTCATCCGCTTGGCCTTGCGATCCTCGAAGACCGTCTCGGGCTCGACCAGCGCCTTGAGCCGGCGCTTGCCGTCCTTGAAGTCGGGGGCGCCGTTGACTGAGGCCATCAAATCCGTGCGCACCGCGTCCTGCGCGCAGAGCCCACTCGCTGGGGCGGGCGGAGCCGCCGCGACGACCGGGGCCGGAGCGGGCGTCGTCGGCGCGGGCGCAGGC
>NZ_VRUX01000180.1:0-7397 GCF_008039885.1 Methylobacterium sp. WL103 | reverse complement strand
TCCCCGGTGCGCGGGCGGGCGAGGAAGAGCCCGAGCGCCACGAGGGCGCACGGGGCGGCCGACCCGCCGAGCAGCTTCAGGAAGGTCTCGGCGGGCGCCGGCACGGAGGCCCCCGAAAGCGGTACCAGCGCGCCGAGGGCGGGGGCGATCAGCAGCGGGTTGCGCACGAGCGAGCGGGCGACCTTCAGCACCAGCTCCGCGCGCCGGCCCTGTCCTTGTCCTTGCAGCCCGATCTCGATCAGGACGATGGCGACCGCGAACACCACGCAGACGGTCATGATCGCGGCGATGGTGGTGGGCGCGAGCGCCGCCGGGCCGAGCGCCACCAGCGCCAGGGGAAAGCCCATGAACCCGGTGTTGGCGTAGGCCGCGTTGAGGCCGTCGATCGCCGCGTCCGCGAGCGGCATCGGACGGCGCAGGCGGAACGCCACGGTGGCGGAAAAGACGATCAGGCTGCTCAGGCCGAACACCGCGATGAAGCCCGGCTGCCAGATCTCGGCCGCGTGGGTGTGACCGATCACGTCGAAGAGCAGGGCCGGCAGGGCCAGGTAGACGACGTACCGGTTGAGCTCGGCCGTGGCGCCGTCGCCGAGCACGTCGCACCGCCGCATCAGCCACCCCGCGAAGACCAGCGCGAAGATCGGCAGCACGACCATCAGGGTCGAGAACATGAGCGGGACCGCGTCCGGAACCAAGGTCCGGGCGTCCTAGACTCCACGGGCTCCCGCACCAAGGCGTGAGGCGCGCCATCGCGAAAGGCGGTTCGACGAGGGCGGGCGGGAGGACGCTTGGCGGAAGCGGATGGGAATCGAACCCACCGTACGCTTTGGGCGTACCACTGGTTTTGAAGACCAGGAGGGCCACCAGACCCCGTTCGCCTCCGTCGATCGGGATAGCATCGTCCGGCGCGGGGTCCAAGCACCGGCCGCGAGGCCGAAGCGTCGCGGGTCGGACCAGCCCGGCGCGGTCGCCAGCGCCCATCCCGTGCCCGATTCGTAATAATTTCGCCACACTGTTGTGGCCCTGCATCAGCCATGCCGTTTTCGCGATTCAGGGCTTTGAGCGCCCCTTCGGAGGCCTCGCCGGCAAGGCCCGACGAGGCCGGTGCCGCCCCCGACGCGATGCGGCCGGGGCCGCGCGGGCCCGGCTGGATCGGCGCCGTGGTGGTCGTCACCGCGCTGGTCTCGGCGATCGCCACCTTCCTGATCCTGGCCGGCGTCATCCGCGTGACGCCGACGCCGACGATCGGCGTCACGCTGCTCGCGATCAACGTCGCCCTGGTGCTCGGGCTCGCCGTGATCATCGCCTGGGAGGCGCGGGTCTTCCTGCATGCGCGGCGCGCCAACGCGGCGGTGGCCCGGCTCCACACCCGCATCGTCGGCCTGTTCTCGCTGATCGCGATCCTGCCGACCTGCCTGCTGGCCGTCGTCGCCTCGGTGACGATCGACCGCGGCCTCTCGCTCGGCTTCACCGACCGGGTCCGCGACGTGGTGCTGAAGTCCGTGGAGGTGGCCGACGCCTACCAGGAGAACCAGTGCCAGTCGCTGGCGCGCGAGATCCGCATCCTCAACGACGACCTGACGCGAGCGCGGCCGAACTTCGACGTCAACCGCGACTGGTTCGAGAACTTCCTCACCACCCGCGCGAGCAACCTCGGCCTGCCGGTCGCCCAGATCATGCGCGGGCCGAACGAGGTGGTGGCGCGCGCCAAGATCGACGTGCTGAAGACGACGCGCCTGCCCTCGGCCGCCGCCTTCGAGGACGCGGCCAAGTCCAGCGACCCGATCTGCCTGCTGCCGACCGAGGGCCGCGTCTTCGCGGCGATGTTCCGGATGCCGGCCTACGACGACGCGGTGCTGCTGGTGCAGCGCGAGGTCAACCAGCTCGCCATCGACTTCCCCGGCGTGTCGCGGGCGGCGGCGGCCGAATACCTGACCTACGACTCGCTGCGCACCTCGATCCAGGTGACCTTCGCCTCGATCTTCGTGCTGATCGCCCTGATCGCCCTGCTCTCGGCGGTGTGGTTCGGGATGAACTTCGCCAACCGCTTCGTCGCCCCGATCCGCCGCCTGATCAACGCCGCCGACCAGGTCGCCTCGGGCAACTTCTACGCCCAGGTCCCGGCGCGGAAGACCGACGGCGACCTCGCCCACCTCGGCGAGAGCTTCAACAAGATGACGCAGGAGCTGCGCCGCCAGCATGCCGGGCTGACCGCGGCGAGCGACCTGATCGACCGCCGCCGGCGCTTCACGGAAGCCGTGCTGTCGGGTGTCTCGCCCGGCGTGGTCGGCGTCGACGCCGGCGGCTTCGTCACCATCGCCAACCCGGCCGCCGAGCGGATGCTCGACCTCGCCGACGGCGCGCTCGTCGGCCAGCGCCTGTCCGACGCGGTGCCGGAGCTCGCGCCGCTCCTTCCGGGCACGGAAGGGCGCCAGCGCGCGCAGGCGCACCAGATCCAGCTCACCCGCGGCGGGCGCGAGCGCACCATCGCGGTGCGGGTCACCAGCGAGCAGGCGCAGGGCGGGGCGCGCGGCTTCGTGGTGACGGCCGACGACATCACCGACCTCGTCTCGGCCCAGCGCACCTCGGCCTGGGCGGACGTGGCCCGCCGCATCGCCCACGAGATCAAGAACCCGCTGACCCCGATCCAGCTCTCGGCCGAGCGCATCCGGCGCAAGTACGGAAAGGTCATCACCGCCGACAAGGAGGTGTTCGACCAGTGCACGGCGACGATCATCCGTCAGGTCGACGAGATCAAGCGCATGGTCGACGAGTTCTCGTCCTTCGCCCGGATGCCGAAGCCCGCGATCGCCGAGAACGACCTCACCGAGATCGCCAAGCAGAACCTGTTCATGATGCGGGTGGCGCATCCCGACATCGACTTCGCCTTCACCGCCCACGGCGTCGGCGGCACCGGGACGGCGGAGGCTGAGAAGATCACCGCGGCCTTCGACATCCGCCTGCTGAGCCAGGTGATCACCAACATCCTCAAGAACGCCGTCGAGGCGGTGGCCGAGGTGCCCGAGGCCGAGCTCGGCAAGGGCAAGGTCTCCTTAAGCCTCACCGTCGAGGAGGGCTTCGCCACGATCGCGGTGACCGACAACGGCAAGGGATTTCCCGCCGAGGGGCGCCAGCGCCTGCTCGAGCCCTACATGACGACTCGCGAAGGCGGCACCGGCCTCGGTCTGGCGATCGTGAGCAAGGTGCTGGAAGAGCATGGCGGCGGGATCGAGCTGAACGACAACCCCGCCGGCCGCGGCGGCCAGGTGCGCATGCGCGTGCCCCGGGCGCTGCCGCACGCGGACGACGCGGGCCCGGCCCGCGCCAACCCTGACGAGAAGGGCGCCGCGTCGACGGCCCCCCGAATGATTGCGGAGATGCAGCCATGAGCGCCGATATCCTGGTGGTCGACGACGAGGCCGACATCCGCGACCTGGTCGCCGGCATCCTCGACGACGAGGGCCACCGCTCGCGCACCGCGGGCAGTTCCGACGAGGCGCTGGCCGCGATCGAGTCGCGCCGCCCCCACCTCGTCTTCCTCGACATCTGGCTGCAGGGCTCGCGCCTCGACGGCCTGCAGGTGCTCGACCTGATCAAGGCGTCCCATCCGGACCTGCCGGTGGTGATGATCTCGGGCCACGGCAACATCGAGACCGCGGTCTCGGCGATCAAGGCCGGCGCCTACGACTTCATCGAGAAGCCGTTCAAGGCCGACCGGCTGATCCTGGTGGCCGAGCGCGCTCTGGAGGCCTCGCGCCTCCGGCGCGAGGTCCGCGACCTCACGGCACGCTCCGGCACCGCCAACCGCATCGTCGGCGGCTCGGTCGCGATCAACCAGCTGCGCCAGACCCTCGACCGGGTCGCCCCGACCAACGCCCGGGTCATGATCACCGGCGCGCTGGGCTCCGGCAAGGAGCTCGCGGCGCGCGGCCTGCACAAGGCCTCGGCGCGGGCCAGCGGCCCGTTCGTGTTGCTCAACGCCGCCGCGATCCTGCCGGAGACGATGGAATCGGAGCTGTTCGGCGTCGAGGCCGGGGGCGAGCAGGGCAGGCGGGTCGGCGCGCTGGAGGAGGCGCATGGCGGCACCCTCTACCTCGACGAGGTCGCCGACATGCCCCGCGAGACGCAGGGGCGGATCCTGCGCGTCCTCGTCGATCAGAACTTCCAGCGCGTGGGGGGGACCACCCGCGTGCACGTCGACGTGCGCATCATCTCGTCGTCGTCGCGCGACCTCGCCGAGGAGATCGCCGCCGGGCGCTTCCGCGAGGACCTGTTCCACCGGCTCTCGGTGGTGCCGATCCGCGTGCCCTCGCTCTCGGAGCGCCGCGAGGACGTGCCGGAGCTGATCCAGTTCTTCATGGACAACATCTCGGCCCAGACCGGGCTGCCACGCCGGGTCATCGGCCAGGACGCGATGGCGGTGCTGCAATCGCACAACTGGCCGGGCAACGTGCGCCAGCTCAAGAACAACGTCGAGCGGCTGATGATCCTGACCCAGGCCGACCCGGACCAGGAGATCACCTCGGAGATGCTGCCCTCCGAGATCGGCGCCCTGGTGCCGACGACCCCGAACGGGGCCGGCGGCGAGAAGCTGATGAGCCTGGCGCTGCGCGAGGCGCGGGAGATCTTCGAGCGCGAGTACCTCGTGGCGCAGATCGCCCGCTTCTCGGGAAACATCTCCCGCACCGCGGAATTCATCGGGATGGAGCGCTCGGCCCTGCACCGGAAGCTCAAGTCCCTGGGGATCGGCCCCTGAGCCCCTTGCGGACGCATGGCGGCCGCGGTGAGAACCAGCCCCCTTTCGTCGCATGCGGACCCGGTTCGGGTCTTGCATCGACGGGGGAATTGAACGCGTAATATGAAGATCCGGTCCGCCGCAGGCTCCTCCAAGACCAGCGAAGCGGTGGCGGGATCGACGGCGCGACAAGATCGAGAACCCGCCTTCGAAGGCGGGCGCCAAGATAACAAAGGATAAGAAGATGGCGGCCGAACGCGCACAGAACCTTCAGGACACCTTCCTCAACCATGTCCGCAAGAACAAGATTCCGCTGACGATCTTCCTCGTCAACGGCGTCAAGCTGCAGGGCGTGGTGACGTGGTTCGACAACTTCTGCGTGCTTCTGCGCCGCGACGGCCATTCCCAGCTCGTCTACAAGCACGCGATCTCGACGATCATGCCGGGTCATCCCGTGCAGCTGTTCGAGCCGGACGAGACCGCCCCCGAGAAGGCGTGAGCCGGCCCGCGGTCGACACGCGCATTGCGCCATCTTGGTTCGCTGCCCGCGGCGCCCCATCTGAAGGGTCCCGACACGCATCACGCCGCCGCCTGACGCAGGGTGGCGGCCCAAGGATTCCATGACCGAGACGTTGACCTCCGGCGAGGCCCGACTGCAGGCGATGGCCGCGCCGGAAGGCGAGATCGCCGCCGCGACCCACACCCTCGTCGTCGGTCCCTATCTCAGCCGCACCGCCGCCGCATCGCCGCACGGGCCGGCGCCGGTCTCGCGCTCGACGCAGGCGCGCCTGGAGGAGGCGGTGGGTCTCGCCGCCGCGATCGAGCTCGACGTGGTCGAGGCGATCCCGCTCAGCCTCGCCCGCATCCGGCCCTCGACCTATCTCGGCAAGGGCCGCGTCGAGGAGATCGCCGGCCTGATCAAGGCCAGCGAGATCGGTCTCGTGGTGATGGACTGCGCCCTGTCGCCGGTGCAGCAGCGCAACCTCGAGAAGGAATTCGGCGCCAAGGTCATCGACCGCACCGGCCTGATCCTCGAGATCTTCGGCCGCCGCGCCTCGACGCGGGAGGGCACGCTCCAGGTCGAGCACGCCCACCTCGCCTACCAGAAGTCGCGGCTCGTGCGGTCCTGGACCCACTTGGAGCGCCAGCGCGGCGGCTTCGGCTTCCTGGGCGGCCCCGGCGAGACCCAGATCGAGGCCGACCGGCGGATGATCCAGGAGCGCATGACGCGGATCGAGCGCGACCTCGATTCCGTCACCCGCACCCGCGGCCTTCACCGGCAGAGCCGGGCGCGCGTGCCCTACCCGATCGTGGCGCTCGTCGGCTACACCAACGCCGGCAAGTCGACGCTGTTCAACGCCCTGACCAAGGCGCAGGTGGTGGCGCAGGACATGCTCTTCGCCACCCTCGACCCCACGGCCCGCGCCACCAAGCTGCCGCACGGCGAGACGGTGATCCTGTCCGACACCGTCGGCTTCATCTCCGACCTGCCGACCGCGCTGATCGCCGCCTTCCGCGCCACGCTGGAGGACGTGATCGAGGCCGACATCCTGCTCCACGTTCGCGACGTCGCCCACGTCGATTCCGAGGCGCAGGCCGAGGACGTCGGCACGGTGTTGGGCGAGCTCGGGATCGAGATGTCGGCCGACCGGATCATCGAGGTCTGGAACAAGGCCGACCTGCTGGACGAGGGCGAGCGCACGCGGCTGACCAACCTCTCGGCCCACGACCGCAACGACCGCGACGGCGCCGCCCCCGTGCTGGTCTCCTCGCTGACGGGGGAGGGGCTCTCGGCCCTCACCGCGCGGATCGAGGCGCGGATCGCCCGGACGCGCTCGACGTTCGCAGTGATCCTCGGGCCGGAGGAGGGCGCGGCCCTGCACTGGCTCTACGAGAACGCCGAGGTGCTCGACCGGCGCATGGAGGAGGGCGGCACGCTGCACCTCGCCATCCGGGTCGCGCCGGAGAAGGAGCCGCGCTTCCTCAACCGCTTCGCCGGCGCCCGCCGGCTCAGCCGGGCCGGGTAGGCGCCGCACGCGTCATGAGGGACGACAGGGCGGCGCAGGCCGCACGAGACGAGAATACCGTCCTGCGGCTCACGCAGCGGGCCACCGGCGGCCGCCTGCTGGTCCTGCGCGTGGTGATCGTGCTCGTCCTGCTGATGGCGGCCCAGGTCTACGATGGCTCGCTGCACGCGCTCAGCCACTGGTTCATCCTCGGCCTCTACGCGGCCGGCTCGGTCTGGTTCGGTCGGGCGGAGCGCGGGGACGGGCGTCACGCGGAAGGCTTCGCCTGGGCCGGCACCGCGTTGAACGCGGGGCTGGCGATCTACGTCATCGTCGAGCACATGCTGGCGGGCGCCGCCGACACCGGCGGGGGCGCCGACGCGGTGAGCCAGCTGCCGGCCTTCCTGCTCCTGCTCCAGACGGCGCTCAGCATGCGCGTCTGGCACACCGCGCTGTTTGCCGGCACGGTCGCCTTCGCCTGGGGCGCCGCGATCCTGGCCGGCCTCGTCGACCCGGACGGCTTTCTCGGGCCGCATGTCGACCTTGCCGAGCAGGCGCCGGGGCTGCTGACCTTCCTCGCCGCCGGCGTCGTGGTGGTCGACGGGATCGCGCGCCTGCGCCACGCCGCCGGCGAGGCCGTGCGCCTGGAGCACGAG
>NZ_VRUX01000017.1:0-25041 GCF_008039885.1 Methylobacterium sp. WL103 | reverse complement strand
TTCATGCCAGCCTTCTCCGCTTGGCCGGCTGCGCTTGCCAGACCAGCTCCGCCGGCCAAGCTATCCGTGGCGGAGCGGCCCACCGTGCACTAACTTTACCCTTGGACCACCTCGTGGGGGCCGATCACCCGGGCAGCCCTGCGAACTCGCCCCCGTCTACGTGATGCTGGCCAGCGCCGAGGCGAGCTACGTTTCCGGCGCAACGGTGGCGGTGACGGGCGGCAAGCCGATTCTTTGATCAATCTCGGACAGGAGCTTGCTCATGGACCAGCCCCACGACGTTTGCCCCTTCGAGCGAACGCCGAAGTATTTGCGAAATCGATGCCTCCGCGGATCGGAAGGGCCAGGATTGCGTCCGAAATTTCGGTGAGCGCGAAGCCTGCGACATCGTCCTTTGGTGGACCTGCAGCGTAGCCTCGACTGGGATCCGAGGCGGCGGATCGAGACTATGCGCTTCGCCGCAACTCATCAGCACCTCTATGCAGGGGCACGGCGCGCGCATTACCTCGGGGCTTCTATCGCGGGCGAGACGCTGACTGAAACCCTCAAGCTGGAACCCGCGCCAGCGTCGAAACCCAACCAAAACCAACGCCAGCCCGCCTGACGAAATGAACGCGCAGGATGACGACAATATTTGTGCGAATATGATAATTCAAAATTCCATTCACAAATATGGCTCGCAGATATAAAATATAGACGCAAAATATCTAAAAACAACACGGCTTCGGCATCTGAAACTACAGGCTTACAGGACGATTATTCAATCGGAACTGCCTAACGAACGAGGATCAGGATATGACCACCAAGCCCCCACCCGTTCCGCCTGCCAACCGATCCGACAAGGGACCTGGCAGCGCCCCCAAGGTCCCGCTCTCCACCGCGCCCAAGGGAGCGGCCCAGTCGCAGAACCCTGACAAGGTCGGGCAAGCCGGAAACGCGAAGGTGAACACGACCAATCAGGGCTACCAGCAGGATCGATGATGAGCACCTCGAAGAAGACGCCCGCGGCTGACCGCCATCACGGCGGCCCCGGCAGCAGCCACCAGGATGCCAGCAAGCCCGAGACCGAAGACCGGCACGGCCCAAATCCGGGCAGCCCGACGAACGACTCCAAGTCCCATGTCTCCGGCGGCGGCGGCGAACCAGACCAGCATCACGCTCACGATGCCCCAGGCAAGGGCGCGGCCCGCTCGCACTGACGGGCAGGGGCCGTCGAGCAAAACCACGGATGTTGGAACCTTTTCGACTGACAAGGGTGACGATGCATGGCGAAGGCGAACAAGCATACCATGGGCCCCGGCGCGCAAGGCAAGAACACCGGCACCGGCGCGATGACCGACCTTCCGGAGGGCGTCCTGCCAGAGAACATGGTTCTCAGTAACCGCGACAAGTCCCGCCACAGCGATGCGCGCGGTCTGGACAGCAAGAACGTCCGGAGCGAGCAGTATCACGACCATGCCAGCAATCGGCTGACCACGGATGCTACGACTGACGAAGATGACCGTCCTCGCGATCTCCCAGGGGCGATTTAAGGTTAAGCCCGCCTTCGGTCTGCTATCGAACCGAAACGACAGGTGGTGAGCGCGACTCTAGAGAGACATCGCTATTCCGTTGGAAGTATTTTTATAAATTGAATGCCTTCTACACTCATATCTATGGATATAGAGACGCAGTCCTTGAAAAGATTAGTGTTGGCTCTGCTCCCGATCGGCATTTCCACCGGGGCTCTCACATAGGAGCTCACGCCGGCCGATAACGTCCCCGCTACGCCGCGGACCACCGGAACGATGATCGCCGTGCAACCCAACACAACGGGCAACGATCGCGACCTGGTGATCAGCCGCGGCGCAACGAAAGCCGAGGCCACCACAATGGACTCGGCGGCTGGGGGTAACGCACGGCTACCCGAGCGGGCCGTGCCAAACGGCAGCGCGGGTGGCGGGTCGAGCAGCGGCGGCGGTGGCTAGGATTGCCACCCGGCATAGTCTCGCAACAAACCGCATCGGAACGGGTGTTCCACTCCAGTCGCGCAAATGACGACGGAGGGAGCGCCCGCACCAACGTATCTCGGTCCTTCAGTCCCGCTTGTTACGAGAACTCATCTCTTGCGCTCTGCCCAGAACTATATGCGCTCTGCCCAGAACTATATGCGCCGGGAAGGGCTGCGTCGATGAACAAGAGCCGGCATGAAAGTGACCGGAGGGTTCGGCGCAGACGATTTGAACAAGCCATGCCGCACTCCTCCGAGGATCCCCCGCCCCCCGGCAACTTGCACGTCGACCCGCCACAATCGTTCGACCGGGTGACGACCGCGATGTTGATGGCCGACATCAACAGTGGCGGCACGGGTCACGAGTTCGCGGCCTCCGATTCCGGCCTTTTGCAGCTCGGCACCGACGACGAAGCTGCTGACACCACCCCATCCCAAGGGCGCATTGCGACGGCCTGCGCTGCGGAAGCCGCTCGGGCGGTGTGAAGCTTACGCGCACGATCTCACACGAGCGGCGGCTTGAGCAGGCAGTGGGGCTGCTGCAGCAGTTCCTCAAGGAGATTGCTGGGCTCAGACCAGAGCGACTCAATCCTGCTTCCGTTACTGCCAAGCCTTCGTTTCGACCCAAACACGAGCGCTGGATTTATTCACGCCTTCTGGACTATTTACGCTGGCATCATGGTGTGCGAACCGAGGCAAGACAGCTGGTGCATGCCCAATGTCGACAACCTTCTGAGCAAACTACGCATTACTCGCTTGGAAGCCGATCCGGCGCCGGTGCCCAGCGCAGATGAACCAGGCGGTTGTCACGGCATACGCTACTAACGACTGCACGGTTCATCGAAGATCTAATTTTCCGCCTACGCACCCGCCCCTGACGGGCTTGCTGGACGATTAGGTTCGCATACCGCACAGGGGCGCGAGTTCTCGTGCATCTTCGACCACACCGCTGCATTCGCAGCAGTCGGCGACGCGTTCGTCACACACGATGGCCTTCGCAGGCACTCACCTCACAGCGAAAAACCAACGCCGTCGGAGTGCCACCGTGAGGCGCTTCGGCGCGGCGCAGGCGCGGCGAACACCGAGGGCCGAACTCTCGCCGCAGTTGCATCTTTTGACAAATTGCCGGCACCTGCGTGCGGGCTCCACCCCTCTACCAAGTCATCGCCCGACATGCTTCGAACGGGTGATCTACGCCGCAGGAGCACTCGCCATTATCTCTTTGAGCACCGCCATCGATCTATACACGACCGCCCGCGACACTGCCCCGTTGCGCGCGGCGACCGCATCGGCTAGGAAATCCGCACGGTCAGCACCCGTAGCTCAGCTGGATAGAGCGTTGCCCTCCGAAGGTGGAGGACCCGGCTCTACGATGCGCTAAGTGCATCCAGCTGCTTCAATAACTTAGCGTGTCAACGTCCACAACTTCGGTGGAAGAAAGCCTGTCGCGGCGCAATTGGGCCACATCGGGGCGCTGAAGGTGCGTTCGATGAATGTCGCGGCGACGGCGTTCGAACGGCTGAAGAGATGCGAGCTGAAACGCAGCGGCACAATGTCTGCCCAGCAAAGCCTGGATCGTTTTTTCGTTAGCCCTCGACCAGCGAGATTTCAGATTGAGCCCGATGTAACTCCAGCCTCGGAGGCTGGAGAACTTCATTCTGAGCTTGACGACGACAAAATTTTCCGATCCTGCCGAGAAAACGAAGTCCTAGAAGACGGGGCGGAGCGGCTGGGGAATGCCTTTTGTGCTCCCCAGCTCACGGGTTCAACCCTTGGCGAGCGAATCGCCCTTAGAGGTTCAAGATGGACAGGGCTTTCACGGTCCCATGTTCTCGCAGGTCGAGGTCGTGCTCCATGACCTCTTCTTCGGTTAGCTCCCGCAGAGTGTCTGCTTGCGCACCTTCACCTGCGGCTTCTGCCGCGACAAGCGCAGCATCCTGATCATCCTTGGCGACGACGATCACAGGGGCGGTCTTCGCCTCCTGCGCGCCGGGTGGTGTCACCGTCACCTGAACACCGAACGCCTTATTCATTCTCGTGGACCTTTTCTCATTCGCTCTTACGCCTGAAACCAAGCCCGGGCCCAGAACCTGTTCTTCCGAGGATCGGCGGTCCGCTACGTGAACGCCTGCCGGTCATTCGTTGATCCAAGGCTCAGGTGGTATCAGCCCAGAAAGCAGCTCCGGCCTCCACGAGTTCACGTGCGTGCACTGCGCTCGAACGCGGCAGTGGTGTGAAGCGCTTTCATCTCAGGGCGTTGAACAGAGGAGGAGATGCTCGCGGCCTCTTCGACGAAGCCCATCCGGACCTGATCGATTTGATCGAATGTGCACGGGTGCGAGACCTGCTTTCAAAACCTTCTTGACGCCAGCAGAAATCCTTCACCCACCAAGTAACGTGATTTTATAGAGAAATTTCGCCTCCGCGTAGGGGGTGCCTTTTGGGCCCGCGAACTTTTCGTTCGGACCCTTGGCGAGCTTAGAGATTCGGCCTGGTAGCCTCACCTGCAGCGCATTGCTCTATTTAATTATCAGGAGACAGTAACAGTTCGAGATCGACCTGTGTCATTGCGAGAGTTGGTGAGCCATCAGGATCGAAAAGCGATTGAGCTAACGCGCTTTTGCGCTCCTTCAGGATCTCCATCTTCTCCTCGATCGTCCCGCTCGCCACGAGCTTGTGCACGAACACAGGCTTGGTCTGGCCGATCCGGTAGGCTCGATCGACGGCCTGATCCTCCACTGCGGGGTTCCACCAGGGATCGTAGAGAATCACTGTGTCGGCGGCGATCAGGTTCAGCCCCGTCCCTCCGGCCTTCAAGCTGACCAGGAAAACGCTGGCATCCCCATCCTCGAACTGCCGGATCGCACCCTCTCGGTCACGAGTGGCTCCTGTCAGGAGCGCATAGGCGATGGCTCGCCTCGTAAGCCGCTCCTGAATTAGGCGTAGCATCGAGGTGAATTGCGAGAAGACGAGGATGCGGCGCCCTTCCGCGAGCAGCTCGACCACCATTTCCTCCAGCCGATCGAGCTTGGCCGAGCCGGCATCGCTCGAACGGATCGTCGGCTTGCGGGCCATAGTCCGGCTCGTCGGGTGGGCCTGGTCCTCGCTGCCCGTCGATTGCTTCAGAAGTCGCGGGTCGCAGCAGGCTTGGCGCAGCTTCAGCAGAGCGTCGAGGATGATGATCCGGCTGCGGGCAAAACCCCGCTCTGCAATCGCTGCGCTTACGCGGGCGTGCATCGAGAGGCGGATCCCCTCGTAGACGTCGCGCTGCGAACCCTGGAGATCGATGCGCTCGACGATCTCGGTTTTCGGCGGCAACTCGCGGGCGACCTCGGTCTTGGTCCGGCGCAACAGGAACGGCTTTACGCGTCGGGCCAATAGTCGGCTGCGCTCGCGGTCGCCCTGCTTCTCAATTGGTCCACGCCAGACCTTCGCGAAGCTTTTGCGGTCACCGAGCAGGCCGGGACAGGCGAAAGCGAACAGTGACCACAACTCGTCGAGATTGTTCTCCAGCGGAGTGCCAGTCAGACAGATACGGTGGTGCGCCTCGATCCCGAGCAGTAGCTTCGTCGTCGCAGCATCCGGGTTCTTGATCGTCTGCGCTTCGTCGAGAAGCAGCAGCGGCCAAGTTCGTGCTGCCAGCACGGCATGGTCGCGGGCGATCAATGGATAGGTCGTCAGCACGAGATCACTGTCGGGGATCGCGCCGAACCGATCCACGCGATCATGGCCGTGGAGTGTGAGAACGCGCAGATCAGGCGCGAAGCGCTCTGCCTCTCGGCGCCAATTCGCCATCAGGCTGGTCGGGGCGACCACAAGGGCTGGACCGTCGAGCCGACCCTGCGCCTTGTCGATGGCAAGCAGAGCAAGAGCCTGCACCGTCTTGCCGAGACCCATGTCATCCGCGAGCACGCCACCGAAACCGACGTCGCGCAGAAAGGCGAGCCACGATACGCCCTCGTGCTGGTATGGCCGCAGCGTGGCGCGAAAACTCGGCGGAAGGACGGCTGACGGTATCCCGCCAGCTGCTCCGAGCCGTCTCCCCATCTCGCGCACGCGCTCGCCGCCGCGCCAAATCGTGTCGGGCATTGCCGCCTCGAAGGCCGCAAGCCCAGCTGCATCGGCACGGCTGAGGCGTAGACGGCCCTCTCTCGACCCATTGCCAAAGCTGAGATCGCGGATCGCGGCCACAATCGTCTTGAGCCGCGCCGCCGGAAAGGCGAGAACGCGCCCATCGTTCAACGGCAGATAGGAAGCCTCGTCGTCTTCCGCCGCGGTCTCCAACATCTCAAGATCGAAGCCTGGTGCGGCGATCATGGTGACGATTGGATCAATCAGGTCGATCCGCTCGCCATCGACGATGACGCCGAGGTGGAGTTCGAGCCAATCGATGCCCGACCCCTCGTGGACCTCCGCCTCGAAGCTGTCGCCGGCACGCAGCAGCCGCCCCGGGAAGTTGTTGGAGACTTCGATCTCCCAACCATCCGCCCGAAGCTGGGGCAGGATGTGGAACTGAGCGTCGAGCCAAGCGAGCTCGTCTCCTTCGGGCACGAAGTCATGCGCATGCGTGGCCGGAACCCGAGCGCGACGCTCGGACAACGGGACGAAATCGTTGGCCAGCAGGCTCGCGATGGCACGGCGCTCCGCCTCCGCATCACGATGAACCTCGATCAAGCGTCCGCCCGTCAGCCGCGTCACCACGGGCGCGGCATCGTCGAGAAGTATGTTGAGGGATCCGTATCGGAAGGAGAGGCGGCCTAGCCCGACTCGCTCTGGAACAGGCGGCGTGCCGTAGCCGTAGTAGCCGTATTGCAAGGCTGACTCGGGTGGTAGATCAGCGGCAAACAAGCTCAGGACCGGGATCGGTGTCACGCCTACCAAACGTTCCCGCTTTGGCTCCGGAACCGCCAAAGCGGCTAGACCAGGTGCACGCTTTGTCAAAGCGGCATTGAACGCTTTCACTGCTGCGCCGGGCACTTTCGGGGCAGCCAGCAGTGTTGCTGCAATACGCGGCGGATGGCTCGTCTCGATGACTCCGATGAGACCCTGCTCGGGGTCGACGTAGACCGGCGGTGTAGCGCTGAGAGGGACGCCTTGGCCGTCAAGTTCGAGCCCCGGCACCAGCCCAGCGTCGCCTGCCGTTTTCCAGACGATCCGGCCAGATTGCGGTGGGCCCACGGAAAGGACTAGCCCGTCTAGGCCGAGCCAGCGTGCTCGCCCGGTGGCAATAACTTCGGTGAGGATTGCGGCACCGCCGTCACCCGCGAGGCTGATGGAAGCCCCAGCCCCGTAATCGCGTCTGAGTAACGCCACAGCGCGAAGGATCTTGAGATCCGAGGGCCTCAGGAACTTGGCGGGTGTCCCAGACAAGGCGGCGCTGGCCTCATAGGGGCGGTTGTTCCCCGAGAAACGTCCGTCCTTGAGCAGGCGCGCAGAGATGGGTTGGACGCCAAGCCGTGGAACACCCTCGCCGAGCGGGATCGGGCCAAGAACATAGATGAGACGTTGCGCGATGCTGCTCGGATAGCTTTCCTCGGCCATGGCTTGAGCTCGGTCGAGATCCTCGAGCCACGCAGCCAAGCCCGGCACGGTGTCCACGTCATGGGCAGACGATGCCACGGAACGCTGTGCGGGCGGATAGAGGAGCCGGGCAAGGCGGTCCTCCGCCGACGGACGAGTGAGCCGGTTTGCCGACTGGAGCCCAAAGAGGAGCACAGCCGCAACATGCTTGCAGTTGAAGCCGACGGGACAGCTGCATTCTCCAGCGATGCCTACACCACCGCGAATTCCCTCAACTTCGATCGTCTGCTCGTAGGGCCGACGGGCAGTGCCAAGAACCTGGCCGAACACGACCCCATCATCCTGGTCGAAGGCGACAACCCGACCGTCACGCACATACTGCCGAGCAGCCTCGAAGGCTTTCCGTCCAACTTCGTTAAGGATGTCTTTCTCGCTGTAGCGCTCCATAAGATCGTCTGCGGTGCCTTCTTCAATGCTGAGGGTGACGTCATTCGATTGGAGCGGGAGGGCCTTTGTCAATCAGTGCCACGCCGGTCGGGTTTTTAGAATCGACAGTCGGGTTTCCCGCTAGAATCTGTTCCCACAAAACTGCTGCGCTCAGCCGCCCTGTAATCCAGGGCTTCCCTGAGGAGCGGTTGAATCAGCTTCGGCATGACGAAGAAAATGTAGTCGGCCACTGCAGACTCTTCGTGATTGAGTGTCACGAGCTGCCGGTGTCCCTCGAAGCAGGCATCTTCCGGCTCTGGATCCGGGCGGGCGCCGTCGGGCCAGGACAGCTTAAACCATCCAGCGAGTGGGGCCTGCGAGCCCTGCTCCAGGACCTCCACGAAGGCGGAATGGTCGCGTCCGATATGGTTGAAGACGCCATCGAGGAGCACGCGCAGGTCCCGTGTATGAGCCGCCTGGGTCAGGGCGACGAAATCCCTATCTTCGCAGAGCCGCGGATCGACCCGGAAGTGGTCGATCGTGTCGTAGCCATGGGTCGATGCGGCGAAGACGGGTTCGAGCGCCAGCCCTGTAGCTCCGAGTTCGAGGGCGTAGTCGAGCCATGCATGCAGGTGCTCCAGACGATGCACGACGGGTGCACTCTCTACGAGCTCGGGCTCGGCCCCGACGAAGCCGAGCGGGAAGATTTGCCACCTGATCGTGTGTTCCAGGCAGTCGGGACGGCAGCACCTTGTTTCAGGAGTTGGGAAGGACTCCAGTTCGTGGGTCTCTGGTGGTGGGGGACGGATCGGCCGCGTGAAGCGCGATCCGATCGATCTCGCCTTACGGTTGTGCCCGGAACAGTCCGCCCGTAATGCCGCATAAGCGCCGAGTAGCGCGAAGGACCCGACATGAGCCTGCTAAGACGGCTGTTTGGACGTGGTGCGCTCGCGGCCGCGCCGGGTGAAACTCTGCTGGTCAACGCCTACGCTACGGTGCGCGAGCTGCCGCTGCTTCCGTTTCCGCATTCGATGCTGGGGCGGCGCGACCTGACCGATCCGGAGCTTCCGACGCATTTGGACGGCTTCATCGGCTACGTCATGGGACGCGGCGACGGCCGGATGACAGCCGGGCGTTACCATCTCTGGCGCCACCTTCAGCGGGTCCGCAACCACGCCAGTTTCGAGATCTCGTCCGCCGAACTGCCGCGGCTGGAGGCCTGGGCCTTGGACGCCAACGCCGTCCTGTTCCTACCCGATGGTTCGGTGCGGTCGCCCGACATGGGGACCCTGATGTCCTCCGCAGGCGAGTCCGACCCCTCAGCGGTCCTGCCGCATCCGGCGGACGCCTTGGCACGTCGCGCCCGCTCGCTCGGACGTCTGAAGGGCCTAAACCCTAGCCCACTCGCCGGCATGCCGCCGTCGATCGGCGAGGCTGAGCTCGTGCTACGGACGCCAGCGGAGGTCCTCCGGCGGTCGCTGGCGCTCTTCCACCTCGCCGCCCGGGCGGAGGCGCATGCCTCCGGCGCTGATTCGATCCCGGGCGGACGGCCCGACCTCAATCGAATCGGCTACGAGGCGCTGACCCCGCGGGAGCGTGAACAGATCGCGGACGGCTGCACGTTCGAGGATGCGAGCGCCCTGACGTGGCGCTACGAGGCCGCGAATGTCCTAGCGTGGTCGCTCGGCCTAGAGGGAGGTCGGATCGAGGACAGCGGCGCCCAGATCGACGTCAACGCCCTATGGCGGTCGCTTGCGCCCCTGGCCGTGGCCGGCGGGATCGCCTCGGCTCCCGTTCTGCGGCCAGCGGGTGAGATTTTAGACGCTCTCGACCGCACATGGCGGGAGCACTGGGTCGTCCGCCAGGCGCGCGAGAAAGAGCTGCCACTCGAGGGTGTCGACGGGGACGTCGTCGCCGAACGCCATGTCGCTTTCAACTGGCTCACGGGTTTCCAGAACGTCCCCGACGCCTCATGGGACGACATCGACACGCCGACGTGACCGAACGCGCGGGTGATCACAGTCAGGTTGCTGACCCCGTTGAGCGGAACGATCCGCTTGCGTTCGCTTCAAGGGGGTGCCGATCGCTATCAAGCCGTGGGAGGACAACTGCTTCTGGGCAGAGAAGGTCAGTTCCTACGCCAACGTCACCGTTCACCCGGACTTCTACTGGCTGGAGTGAGCCAAGCCAGGGTGCGGATCAGGCCTAGGCCAGGCCTGCGCCAGGCCTAGGGAGAACACCGGCCACGGATGTCCCCTCATGTCCCCCAGATGTCCCCTCGATGTCACCCAAAGCCTCAATGCGAACGATCCGGCTTCGAGGCGCTGAGGGGACAAGTTGTCCCCTAGATGTCACCCAGATGTCCCCTCGATGTCCACTCACGAACGCCAATGCGAACGAATTTGACGGATATGTCCCCTCAAGGAGACATCGACCGGCTCGATCGAAAAGATCCCCGAGAGAGAACCAGCGATACAGAGCCCATGGCGATCAGATCGTAGAGATCGCATGAGAGCGCCGGAGAGAGCGACGAACGCAAGAGAGCGCCAGAGAGACGTCGCATAGAAAGGATCAAGTGCGATCAACGTCAGGCGACGGAGCAGAGATCCATCATACATCTGCGCGTCCGATATGCGTGTCGGATCATGAAAGATGAGATCTCTTCTTTTATGGAAAACCTTGCCGTAAATCTGCTCGCGCTACTTACTTCGTCCAATCCCGCGCAGACATCCTTGCCGCGCTGCTTCGTCTGAAGACGTCGATCGACATGACGGTTATCAGGAAAAATCCTTGATAGCCCTGACACGGCGTCCTTGAATGCAGCGCTCACACGAAAGGCGCAGCTGCGATGGCGACGATCAGGAAACTTCGAGGGCGCTGGCAAGCCGCTGTCCGCCGCAAGGGGATGCAGCCGCGCTCGAAGTCCTTCGACGCAAAGAGCGATGCAGAGCGCTGGGCTCGCAGCTTGGAAGCTGAGCTTGACCGTAATGGTGCGCTCCCCGACATGCGACCAGCTGAGAGCATGACCCTCGCTCAGCTCCTGACGCGCTACCGGGACGAGGTCTCGCCCACGAAGCGAAGCGCCATCACCGAAATTGCTCGGATCAACGCGATTCTCCGTCGCCCGATCTGCTTTCGGACGATGACCATGCTCTCGACGGCAGATCTCGCTGCCTACCGCGACGAGCGCCTCAAGATAGTGGCAGCTGCGACCGTTATCCGGGAGCTGAACACAATTTCTCATGCGATCGACACCGCTCGCCGCGAGTGGAACATTCACATCGCACAGAACCCTTGCAAACTCGTGCGCCGCCCGTCACCGCCGAAGGGGCGCACCCGTCGCCTCGAAGGAAACGAAGAGGAGCTTCTGCTCATCGCCGCAGACAGGGGGCGCACTCCCTACCTTCGCCCACTGATCGTGCTGGCTATTGAGACTGGCATGCGCCGCGGCGAGCTGCTGGCCCTCCGGTGGGAGCATGTCGATCTCGATCGGCGTGTTGCGCACCTTCCGATGACGAAAAACGGAACGAGCCGGGACGTGCCGCTCTCTACCCGCGCGGTGGATTCGCTCAGGACGCTCAGGACGGGCGAGGGCGCTACGGTGTTCTCAGCTACCCCGAACACGGTTAGGCTCGCCTGGGAGCGCCTGACGCGACGTGTGGGGATGTCTGATCTACACCTGCATGATCTCCGGCATGAGGCGGTGTCCCGCCTATTCGAGAAGGGGTTCAACGTCGTCGAGGTCGCGTCGATCTCGGGGCACCGGGAGTTGCGCATGCTCCAGCGCTACACGCACCTGAGGGCTGCCGACCTCGCAGCGCGTCTTGGATGAGACGGGGGCGGCTTTTCCGCCACAGCTTCGAAGTCCTAGAACGATCGGAGCTGCGTGCGGGGAGTGCCTGATGGGACTGCCATAGACGGAGGCCATCCTTGGCAACCGGACCTAGCCATAGAGCCCGGCTGAGATCTAGGTCAATTAGCTGACAGTGAAGCCAGAACGCCCGATCATCGTTCCGGATCAGACCAAATCGAAGGGAACCGGAGCTCCTGTCACGCTTTCCAACCTGTTTCTACTTCGAAGCCTTTTATAGATATGGAAAGCGTGACAGAGTCAGGAGTTACCAAACATGTTGGACGATGGGCTTAGATTTTAGGTCACTCGGAATTTTATGCTCCGGGCGTAATAGCGGTGCTGCTCAACATAGAGATACAGGTAGCCTCAGCCTTCTCGGCACGAAGCCGCTGACGCCGCCTCCTCTGCCGTTCCCGCTGCTGCATCCGCTTGTGGTCTGAGGTAGGATTGTCGCTACCAAAACGCGCAAGAACCTTCGCGCTCACACGAGCGGTTTCAGCGACGCATGCCTCGGCAAGTGGACAGTGATCACACGGATTTCCGACAGGCTCATGGATAACCGGGAGTCCGAAGCAGGACGGAATGAGCTCTTCGTCCGGAAGACGCTCGATGGGCAACGGAGACAACATGCCGCCCACCGCCTCAAGAGCGATCTTGACTACATCGATCCCACACGCCTGCTGAGCCTTGTCGATCGGCAGAACACGCCAAGCCTCTATGGAACCCGCGATGGCAAAGCGAGCATTGGAGCGCTTCCGGGTAGTGCTTGCAACATGATCCTGGTGTGCGATCTGCATCGGCAGCCCGCAAAAATTCTCCTGCCGGTAGTGCGGAAGCTCAGACATCCAGCGCGAGCCGGAAAGCTCTTCCTCCCACTTCCGCAAAACCAATGCGACGCAATCGTCGCGACGAATCTGGTTCGGCCTCGGGAGCCGCTTCTGCTTGGCGCGACGAAGATGTGCTTCGAACGCATATGATACGTAATGCCGGTAGGGAACACCAAGACTATCAGCGTGGGCACGCGCGTTCCAAAACGTGCTGAATTCGCGGCGATTATGATAGAGTCCGCCAGACGCAATACAGCGCTTATTGGGCGCATCATCCTTTGAGAAGCTGCGCGACCAATGCATCTGATAAGCGAACTGATATTCCTCGATGAACCTGAGGGTGGCGTTGATCGGGGACATGAACCGATAACCGAACCACTTCGTCGTTGCGAGATACCGTTCGAAAGCCCAGCTTTCAGGGTTCATGAACTCAGAGGCCTCCAGGACCAGCCTTGAGCGTTCCTCGACAGTGATAGGTTTAAATTCCTCAATATTACGCACAATCCAGCGCTCAGACGTAGACATCTGTTAAAAATCCTTCAGCTTTAGGGGATTACTGCCTGTTGCAACTACATTGAGCTGCTTAGGGGATCAGTGCTTCGTGTCAGTCAGTGAAATCAGAAAATGATCGACAGAGATGCTGGAAGTTGAGATCGTATGATACTCCCTGATGACAGGCGCTGCGATAGCCTTAGGCCATGAACGAGCCTGACGAGCGAAGCTCCGCTCACCCCGGATGCGATAAACAGCCAACTTGCCGGCCGTGTTGCCGATGTAGGCGTAGTAAGTGCCCCGGTTCTTCGCGATCCTTGAACATTCAGGGTCAGGAAATTCCATTCCACCCTGCCGATAATACGCCGCTAATTCGAGACGCATCATCTCCTGTTCCCAGCTAAGCTTGAGGTCGGCGAACACCTGTTCGATCACGAGGATGCTCTCGATGCTCGTGCGTGAATTCTTCTGCATCTGCCTGCTCTGGTGCTCTGAACGAGCGAGCCAACGCTCGGAGGAGCGTGACAGGAAGTCTATAGCGAGTTGGAAGCGGCGTGTTGATCGATGAAACGACCTTTTTTATAAGCCATTGATTTTGTTGATCCCGGAACCGAGTCAGTTCGCTGATCCGAGCGCTTGATGTCGAGCATTGGGCGGTTCGGCTGGTCGGTGCGATCGCAAAGACTCGACAGACGGTCGCCACAGGACTCGACAGGCCCCTATACCACCGCACTCTGGTTGAGCGCGTCGATCACTTCGAACAGCCGCGTCGTTTTAACGTCGTCGAAGACCTGCTCCGGCCACCCGGGCGCACCTCGCTGATGGGGATTCTGAAGAGCAGCCCCAGCTCCATGGCCTCCGCGGCAGTGCCCAGAAGTTGCAGAATGATCACGGTCTCGGCGCTCAGGCATGCTGGCGTGTCTCTCCGCTCGTAAGCCATGCTCATGATCGCTATCGTCGCTCAAAATCGCGTTTAGGTTGCCAGCAGGGAGGACTGAATGGCGACGCCGTTCTTCGAACGACCGATCCTCAATTCGCCCTACGAGGTGCCCACGCAGCATCATGCCTTGGACAGCGAGGGGCAGCCGCTCAACCAAGAGCCGGCACAGGGTCGCCGACGCTCGTCCCTGATCACACCGGTCCCGAAATCCAAGAAGCAGAGCGGCAAGGGCAAGCAGGCAGCCCTCGGTCTCGGCGATGACGCCGGCCTATCCTCGGCTGAGCAGGCTTACAATCCGACGCCAATCATCAACGAGATCCGCGGGCACGTGGCCTCCTGGCGCGCTCTCAGCAACCCGGCCGACTGGAGCGTCACACCGACGACCCAAAGGCTACTTCAGCATTGGCGTCGCGATCACGGCTGGCACGGCCCACGGCCGTTCTTCTGCCAGGTCGAGGCAGTTGAGACCGCGATCTGGCTCACCGAGGTTGCCGGACGGCAGCGCCAATATGCCCACCTGATCCGGCATATCGAGGGGGCTAACGAGGGCGCGAACCCCGGTCTGCCGCGCCTCGCCCTCAAGATGGCGACCGGCGCCGGCAAGACGACGGTCATGGCGATGCTGATCGCGTGGCAGACCCTCAACGCCGTGCGGAGCCCGAACACGAAGCATTTCACCCGCGGCTTCCTGCTCGTGACGCCGGGTATCACGATCCGAGACCGCCTACGCGTTCTGATGCCAGGCGATCCTGATGCTTATTACAGCAAGCGAGAACTGGTGCCGACCGACATGCTCCATGACCTGGGGCAGGCGAAGATCGTGCTGACGAACTACCACGCGTTCAAGCGCCGCGAGACGCTCGAAGTCTCGAAGGTTGGGCGCTCGCTCCTCCAAGGTCGCCACGCTCCGATCGATACAATCGAGTCCGAGGGCGCAATGCTTCAACGCGTCTGCCGGGAGCTGCTGCCGATCAAGAACCTCGTGGTGGTCAACGACGAGGCGCACCACTGTTACCGCGAGAAGCCGGACGGAGCGGACGAGAACCCTGTCGCCGCCGAGGACCGCGAGGAGGCCAAGCGTAACGCCGAGGCCGCGAGGCTCTGGATCTCCGGGATCGAAGCGCTGAAGCGAAAGGTCGGCGTGCGCGCAGTCTACGACTTGTCGGCGACGCCGTTCTTCCTACGCGGCTCTGGCTACCTCGAGGGCACCCTGTTCCCATGGACGGTCAGCGACTTCTCGCTGATCGACGCCATCGAGTGCGGCATCGTCAAGCTGCCGCGCGTGCCGATTTCCGATAATGCTGCAAGCGGCGAAGTGCCCATTTATCGCGAGCTCTGGGAGCACATCGGCAAGGCAATGCCGAAGAAGGGCGCAGGCAAGGCTGGCACGCTCGATCCGCTCTCTCACGTCTTCCCGAGCCAACTTCAGACAGCGCTGCACGCCCTCTACGGCCACTACGAGAAGACCAGCGAGGCCTGGGAGCGCGCCGGTATCGATGTGCCGCCGGTCTTCATCGTGGTGTGCAACAACACCGCCACGTCCAAGCTCGTCTATGAGTGGATCGCCGGTTTCGAGCGGCCCAACGCGGACGGCGAAGCCGAGACGCGGCACGTCGGCCACCTGCGCCTGTTTCGGAATTACGACGATAACCGCCAACGGCTTGCCAAGCCCAACACGCTGCTCATCGACAGCGAGCAGCTCGAGTCCGGCGAGGCCCTCGACCCTGCCTTTCGCGAGATGGCCGCGGCCGAGATCGAGCAGTTCCGTCGCGAGCGCATCGAGCGCGGCGTCGATGCGGTGACCGCCGCTGAAACCACGGACGCCGACCTTCTACGCGAGGTCATGAATACGGTCGGTCGCAAGGGCCGGCTCGGCGAGCGCATCCGCTGCGTCGTCTCGGTCTCGATGCTCACCGAGGGCTGGGACGCCAACACCGTCACGCACATCCTCGGCGTGCGCGCCTTCGGCACCCAACTCCTGTGCGAGCAGGTGGTCGGGCGCGGCCTGCGCCGGCAATCCTACGAGCTGAACGACCAGGGCCTGTTCAACGTCGAGTATGCCGACATCCTCGGCATCCCGTTCTCGTTCACGGCGGAGCCTGTAGTCTCGGTCCCGGCCGCACCCCGCAAGCTCACCCGCGTGCAGGCCCTGCGCGAGCGCGCCGCTTTGGAGATCGGCTTCCCCCGCGTCGAGGGCTACCGGGTCGATCTACCAAACGAGCGCCTGACTGCCAGTTTCACGGACGATAGCCGTCTCGTCCTCACGCCGGAGAACGTCGGCCCAGCTAAGGTGCTGATGTCCGGTATCGTTGGCGAGCAAGAGACCCTGGACGCCGAGGAGGCGTTCAAGGCCATGCGGCCGAGCGAGCTATCGTTTAGGCTCGCCAAGCGACTCCTCGAAACGCGCCTGCGTGATCCCGACAGTGACTTGCCGGTCCATTTGTTCGGGCAGGCGCAGCGCGTGGTTCGTCAGTGGCTCGACGGCGGCTACCTCATCGCCAACGGAGTGCCACGGGCTGCCGTGCTTTATGCCCAGCTTGCCGAGCAGGCGGTGGAGTTCATTTACCTCGCCTGTCAGCGCTCGGTATCTGGCGCCAAGCCCATCAAGGCAGTGCTCGACCCTTATAATCCTGCGGGCTCCACTCGCCTCGTGAGCTTCACTACGTCGAAGCCGGTCTGGGAGACCGACCCGAAGAAATGCCACGTCAGCCACGTGACGCTCGACTCCGAGTGGGAGGCTGAGCTCGCTCGCGTGCTTGAAGCTCACCCACAGGTGGTCAGCTACGTGAAGAACCAGGGCCTCGGCTTCGAGGTGCCTTACCGCGACGGCGCGGTCCCGCGGCGCTACCTGCCTGACTTCATCGTCCGGCTCGATGACGGGCAACCTGAGCCGCTCAACCTAGTCTTGGAGACGAAGGGGTATCGGGGCACCGACGCCCAACTCAAGGCCGAGACAATGGACGTGTCGTGGGTGCCCGGCGTCAACGCGCTCGGCAATCAGGGGCGCTGGGCGTTCCACGAATTCCGCGAGGTGTTCGCGATCGAGGCCACGTTCGCTGAACTCGTCGAAGACCTTACCAAGGTGGAGATTGCCGCGTGAGCGGAGCTGTTGAATTTGGTCGCCTACAGGATGTGATGGTGCGTCAGGCCTGGACGCACGAGGCGCTTAGCTTCACGCCCTGGTTGGCGGAAAATCTGGATCGGCTGGGCGAAGCGCTCGGGGTGAAGCTGGAGCATGTCGAGTCCGAGGTGGCAGTGACGCGGTTTGCCGCCGACATCCTTGCCCGCAACGTCACCGACGGCACTAACGTGCTGATCGAGAACCAGCTGGAGGTCAGCGATCACGGCCATCTCGGGCAAATTCTTACCTACCTCGCCGGCCTCGACGCACACACTGTCGTGTGGGTGGCTCCCGAGTTCCGGGACGCGCATCTGTCGGCGATCCGCTGGCTGAACCAGCACACAGGCGCTGAGTTCGCCTTCTTCGCGGTCAAGCTACGTGTCGTGCGGATCGGCGCATCGCCACTAGCGCCATTGTTCGACGTGCTGGAGCGGCCGAACGACTGGGAGAAACGGCTTCAGGAGACCCTGCGGCAGAGTTCTGAGCGTAGCCCAGTCGGCGATCGCCGCCATGCCTTCTGGAGCGCCTATTGTAGTCAGATCCCTATTGAAGCCGCGCGTGGGAAGCCGAACGCAGCTTTTTATCGGTGGGCGCCTGTCGGCGACACGGGCTTGTTCCTGTCCCGCTTCCTAGCCGATCGTTACGTCGGCCTCTGCATACGCGGACCGCGCGGCACGCCGGCAGCAGAAGTTGCCGAACAACTCACTTCGGTCTCGGAGACGCTGGCCACGCGCCTAGGGGTCTCCTTCGATGCCGGCGCGGACTACCTCTTCATCAAGACGATCCCCGGCAGCTACATCGAACCTGCCGAGCGCGACCGTCTCATCGCATGGCTCGCCACCGAGACCGAACGCTACGCCGCAGCACTGATCGATATTCTCGGAGAGACACACTGATGGCGCGCGGACCCGCTCGCAGCACAACCAAGTCCGTCGAGGCGCTCAAGCACGATGAGGCCCTCCGCAGGAATATCCCCACGGCCGAGCTGCAGAGCTTCGCCGAGGCCGAGGAGGCGATCACCGGCTTCGCGCCCGGTGTCTACGCACGCGCCCGGCCGCTGCCCGAGGGCGAGACCCGCCAGCGTGACACAGAACTCGATCCGCAGATCGTCTGGAATGGCGCTCGCATCAAACTTACCAAAGAGCAGGTGAAGGCGCTGGTCGAGACCGGCGAGACCGCGATTGGCGACGCACAGCTCGTTTGGCGCGGCAAGGACCAACAGGATTGGTCCGACCTCATCGTCCAGGCGCCGCCCCTCTACATCCAGGAAAAGATCCACCCGAAGGCGATCATCGACGATCTGCGCCGCGCCGGCAGCCGTGCGCCGGAGGACGAGACGCCCGACCTCTTTTCGGATTTCAACGGCCTCGACCCGGAGGCGCGCACCGAGTTCTACCAGCACGACCAACACTGGTCGAACCGGATGATCCTGGGCGATTCGCTCCAGGTCATGGCCTCGCTGGCGCAGCGCGAGGGGATGAAGGGGCAGGTGCAGTGCATCTATTTCGACCCGCCCTACGGCATCAAGTTCAACTCGAACTGGCAGGTCTCGACGCAGTCGCGCGACGTCAAGGACGGCAAGCAGAGTGACATCTCGCGCGAGCCGGAGCAGGTGAAGGCGTTTCGGGACACGTGGAAGGACGGAATTCACTCGTATCTGACGTATCTGCGGGACCGGCTCACCGTGGCGCGGGAGCTTTTGGCCGAGAGCGGGTCGATCTTCGTGCAGATCGGCGATGAGAATGTGCATCGCGTGCGCGCGGTGATGGATGAAGTTTTCGGAAACAAAAATTGTCTTGCGACAATACCTTATGCTACAACCGGTGGGACAACTGGCGATTTTCTTCCATCGACATTCAACTACATACTTCATTATGCTCGAAATCGAGATAATGCCAAGTATCGCCAGCTTTTTCTAAAGAAAGAGCTGGGCGGGGATGGCGCCTCGGGATACAAAAATTTTGAACTGCCTGATGGTCGACGTCTTTCAATCGTGGATGCACGCAAGCTCGGAATCGACGAGACCGACCATAATGTCCGCGTGTTCTCCTTGGATAATTTGAAAAGTCAGAGCGGCGGAAGAGCCAAAGGCGATGGCGCGGCCTGCTGGTCACGTGTGTCTTTTCAAGGAAAAAAATTCGATCCAGGCGCAGCTGCCACTTGGAAAACGCACGAAAATGGAATTAATCGTCTGCTTATCGCAAATCGCTGTGAAGTTTCAGGCAACAATTTGCGCTATGTTCGATTCATCGACGATTTTCCTGCCTTCCCGCTGTCCGACCAATGGACCGATACGACTACGTTTGGATTTGGCAAGCAGTATGTAGTCGAGACATCTACAAAGGTTATCGAGCGTTGCCTACTCATGGCCACCGACCCCGGTGACCTTGTCCTCGACCCCACTTGCGGTTCCGGCACCACCGCCACGGTCGCGGAGCAATGGGGCCGGCGCTGGATCACCATCGACACGAGCCGCGTCGCCCTGGCGCTCGCCCGCACGCGACTCATGAGTGCGCGCTATCCCTATTACCTGCTCGCCGACAGCCCCGAGGGCCGGGCGAAGGAGCAGGCGGTGTCGGGCCGTCCGCAGCCGCAGAGTGCTGCCTACGGCGACATCCGCCAGGGCTTCGTCTATGAGCGTGCGCCGCACGTCACCCTCAAGTCGATCGCCAACAACGTTGAGATCGACGTAATCTGGGACCAGTTTCAGGCCAAGCTCGAGCCCCTCCGCGGAGAACTCAACGCCGGTGTCGGGCAGACATGGGAGGAGTGGCAGATCCCACGCGAGGCTGGCGCCGGATGGCCGGAGTCGGCCAAGGGTGCGCACGCGGCGTGGTGGGAGGCGCGCATCGCCCGCCAGCGCGAGATCGACGCCTCGATCGCCCGGGCCGCCGACGTGGAGATGCTCTTCGATCGGCCCTACGCCGATGCGTCGAAGGTTCGGGTCGCCGGCCCGTTCACGGTCGAGAGCCTCTCGCCCCACCGCATCATCCCCTCGGACAGCCTCGACCTCGACGAGGAGTTCGAGGCGCTCGACGGTCACCGGACGCGGACAAAGGCCGGCACGCCGACGCAGGACTTTTCCGCGATGGTGCTGGAGAACCTCTCCGCCGCGGGCGTGCAGGGCCGCGATCGGGCCGACCGGGTGCGCTTTACCATGCTCCAGCCCTGGCCCGGCCGCTTCATCGGCGCCGAGGGGCGGTTCGTCGAGGGCGGCACCACGGACGAGCCGGGCACCGAGCGCCGCGCCGCCATCCTCATCGGGCCCGAATTCGGCACATTGGCCCGTCCCGATCTCGTCGCCGCCGCCCGAGAGGCCGCTGAATCCCGCTTCGACGTGCTGGTAGCCTGCGCCTTCGCCTACGACGCCCATGCGAGCGAGCTGACGCGGCTCGGCCCGCTGCCGATCCTGCAGGCCAAGATGAACCCCGACCTGCACATGGCCGACGACCTCAAGACGACGGGTAAGGGCAACCTGTTCGTGGTCTTCGGCGAGCCCGATATCGAGATCCGTCGCCTTGAGGGCGATCGGATGGAGGTAGAGATCAAAGGCATCGACGTGTTCGACCCCAACACCGGCAACGTGCGCTCCAACGACATCTCCGGCATCGCTGCTTGGTTCGTCGATACCGACTACGACGAGGAGAGCTTCTTCGTCCGCCACGCCTACTTCCTGGGCGCCAACGACCCCTACAAGTCGCTGAAGACTGCTCTAAGGGCCGAGATCGACGAGACCGCCTGGGCTACCCTCTACCGTGCGGTGAGCCGGCCATTCGCCCGGCCCGCGACAGGGCGGATTGCAGTGAAGGTAATCAATCACTTCGGGGACGAGGTGATGAAGGTATATGGAGTGTAGCATTGCCAAATCCATTCGGTCTCAAATTCGGTGAAACTCCAGGTAAAAAGGTAGCGCAATACGATGTAAAATTTTATTGTGTCCCAGAAGCACATCCCGATTTTAAAGAGTATTCTGGTCAATGGGACCCCGATAGAGGCCTTATACAAGTATCTGGCGTCTCAAAAGTATTTGAGAATGATCGTTTTGGAGAGCATTCAAAGACCGTCTATGAAAGAGTAAAATCTCAGTTATCGCTGAAATATGGGGATCATCACGATGGCGAGGTTCTTTTTGTAGGATCGAAAAACGAGGATCGAAAAAACTTTATCAAAGGTATTTTTGATTCAGATCGTCGACACTCTTCAAGTTGGGCCTCACAGCATGGGTCAGATCTTGATAGTAGTATTTGTAGAATAGATTTAGAGATATTATCTAGCGGAATCGACAGATCTTGGGTTGAAATAATTTATAGTTTTACCGATGATGAAGATCGCGGTCCGGATGAGATTGTAGGGCTTTCGAGTTTATGACACATATGGATTTTCGCATCGCCGACACCTTTACCGCTGCCCTCGCCCGTCTGCCCGCGCAGGAGCAGAAGGCGGTTAAGACGTCTGCCTTCGACATGCAGCTCGATCCCGCCGGGCCAGGTCTTCAGTTTCACCGCATCGATGCAGCAAAGGACCAGAACTTCTGGTCAGTGCGAGTGAACCGCGACATCCGCATCATCGTGCACAAGACCGCCGCGAGTCTGCTGCTCGCCTACGTCGACCACCATGACAAGGCCTATGCCTGGGCTGAACGGCGGCGCATCGAAGCACACCCGCGCACTGGCGCCGTGCAGATCGTCGAATCCCGCTCGCGCGTCGAGGAAATCGCGCCGGCCCTATTCAAGCCTATGCTGCCCGAAAAACTCGCACAGGAGCCCGCCCTATTTACGAAGCTCTCGGAGGAGGAGCTGTTGTCGATCGGACTGCCTGAGGACTGGATCGAACCGGTGCTCGCGGCGTCCGAGAGCTGCTTCTTCGATCTTGCAGTCCATCTGCCGGCGGAAGCTGCCGAGGCTCTCTTAGAATATGCGGCGACTGGACGTCTGCCGAAGCCCGCACCGTCGGATCCGAGCGATCCCTTTGCCCATCCGGACGCGCAGCGTCGCTTCCGCACGATCGAGAACGTCGATGCGCTACGTGCCGCCCTCGACGCGCCCTGGGAGCGTTGGTCGGTGTTCTTGCATCCCTCTCAGGCCGGGGTGATCGCGCGGAGCTATAATGGCCCTGCGCGCGTCGCTGGCTCGGCTGGCACCGGAAAGACCGTCGTCGCGCTGCACCGCGCCGTGCGCCTTGCCCGGTCCGACAGCGAAGCGCGGGTGCTACTCACTACCTTCTCGAAGCCGTTGGCAGATGCGCTCCAGCGCAAGGTCGATCTCCTCGTTGCTGCCGAGCGCGGAGCCCGTGGCCGCATTACCGTCGCCCCTTGGGAAGGCCTGGCTGAGGAACTGCATCAGCTCGTCCATGCACGTCGTCCACGCATCGCTGCGCTCGCGCAAATCCAGGTCGCTCTGGTTCAGGCTGCGGGCGGCCCTGAGACGTGGTCCGAGCGCTTTCTGACAAGCGAGTTCCGGCACGTGATCGACGCGTGGCAGGTCTCTGACGAGGCGACCTACGCTGACACGCCGCGCCCTGGCCGTCGCAGTCGCCTCGGCGCCAAGCAGCGCGCCGCGCTTTGGCCGATCTTCACGGGAGCGCGCACCCGACTCGCGAGTCAGGGCCTCGGCACCTGGGCGCAAGTCTTCACCGGCCTCGCCGCGCACTACGACGCGCAGGCGACCAAGCCCTTCACCCACATCGTCGTGGACGAGGCCCAGGATCTCGGTGTGCCGGAGTTACGCCTCCTCCGCGCTCTCGCGCCTGAGGGCGAGGATCGCCTGTTCTTCGCGGGCGACCTCGGCCAGCGCATCTTCCAGCCGCCGTTCTCATGGAAAGCGCTCGGCGTCGACGTGCGCGGCCGCTCGACCACGCTCAAGGTGAACTACCGGACCTCCCACCAGATCCGCGAGGCGGCCGACCGTCTACTGCCCGGCGCTGTCCACGACATGGACGGACGCGAGGAGGCGCGCAAAGGCACGGTCTCGGTCTTCGACGGGCCGCATCCTCAAGTGCTGAAGCTGGACGACGAGGCTGCCGAGCGCGAGGCGATCCTCGGATTTCTCGAAGCGGTCCGTGGGGACGGCGTGGTCTCGGACGAGATCGGCTTGTTTGTGCGCAGCCGCGCGCAGCTAGATCGCGCTCGTGCCGTCGCTCTGGCCGCCGGTTTCGTGCCTGTCGAGCCTGGCGACGCACCAAGCGCAGTGGGCGAGAGCGTGACGATCGGCACGATGCATCTCGCCAAGGGCCTGGAGTTCAAGGTCGTGGTCGTGCTCGCCTGCGACGACGGCGTGCTTCCCCTACAGGAGCGCATCGACACGGTGAGCGATGAGGCAGAACTGGAGGAGGTCTACGAGACTGAGCGACACCTTCTCTACGTCGCAGCCACGCGAGCGCGCGATCGGCTTCTGATCACCGGCGTGCGACCCGGGTCTGAGTTCCTCGACGACCTTGGCTGATTCGAACGCCGTTTCGATGCGGCACATGCGCGGCACACATCGAGCGCCGCCCCCGCGCCGCATCTACTGCCCAATCGCCAGCTCCCAGCGACGAGTGCGCCGTCACCCTGGCATCGCCCGACATGCTTCGAACGGGTGACCTACGCCGCAGGAGCACTCGCCATTATCTCTTTAAGCACCGCCATCGATCCATCCAAGCTGCCGCCCGCAACACTGCCCGTTGCGTGCAGCGACCGCATCGGCTAGGAAATTCGCACGGTCAGCACCCGTAGCTCAGCTGGATAGAGCGTTGCCCTCCGAAGGCAAAGGTCACACGTTCGAATCGTGTCGGGTGCGCCATTTCCATAGAAAACCGCGAACACGATGCGCGGCCGATGAGTCGGCGTCAGCGATGACGGTTTTACGGATTGGCTTTGTCCCCTCCAATCCAGAGTAAATCGATCTCGACGCGATCGGCACGCCTCGAAGCCAAGCTTCGTCGAACGGGTTTCGACCGCCTGTAATGCGCTCGCGTCTGAACGCACCGAAGCCTTCGATCAGTCTGCGGTAGATCAACCCGCCGGAAGAACCCGACGAGGTGCGGGGCAGGGGCTGCGAGCTGCCGGCGCGGGGCAGGTGTTTCGCGAGCATGTCCGCGTGGCGCTGGGCCGCGCCCTGGAGGGCATGCGGACCGACGGGGCGGCTTTGCGACGAACGCCTGCTCCCGGCCTCGTCGAGAGACCGGGAGGGTCCGCGAGCCCGGGCATACCGGGCGCGATCAATCGACGGCCGCGGCCTCGAGCGTCACGGCCTTGGTCCGGGACGGCTGGACCAGGATGCGGTCGCCGGCGCGGCTGATCTCGATCGTCTCGGCAGGCGCGTCGGCCTGGCGGGGGGTCGAGAGCGTGACGCTCTGGTCGTCGGCCAGCACCGTCTCGAAGCGGACGGCCGGGGCGGCGGCCCGGGGCGCCAGGGTGACGACGACGCGGTAGCCCTTCGGCTCGGCCGTGTAGTAGGCGACGCCCGAGAGCGTGCCGAGATCGACGCTGCCGGCCTGGGCCGGCTTGATCTCGGCGGCGGCCGCCGTGCCGAGGCCGGCGGAGAGGGCGAGGATCGCGGCGAGGGCGACGGTGCGGCTGCGGGTCTTGGTGAACATGGTCGTGTGACTTTCGTGCTGCGAAGGGCCCGATGCCCTTGCCTTGGTCACGAATATGTTCTGCAGTGCAGCATGGATCAAACCGATCGTATCGTTGATGACTATCGATCATATCGATCTTAGCCGCGTCGACCTGAACCTCCTCGTCGCCCTCGACGCGATGCTCGCCGAGCGAAGCGTGACGCGCGCCGCGGCCCGGATCGGCGTCGGCCAGTCGGCGATGAGCTCGAGCCTCGCCCGCCTGCGCCGGCTGTTCGACGACGAGCTGCTGACCCGCGCCCCCGACGGGATGCGCCC
>NZ_VRUX01000179.1:0-7410 GCF_008039885.1 Methylobacterium sp. WL103 | reverse complement strand
GGCCCCGGCTCCGGTCGAGGTCGCGCCGGCCCCCGAGCCAGTCGCCCCCGAGCCGACCTTCGAGGCGCCTTCGGAGCCGGTCTTCGAGCAAGCCTTGGAGCAAGCCTCGGAGCAAGCCTTCGAGCCGGTGGTCGAAGCCCCGGCGTCGCCGGTCGCGGCGATGCCGGTCGTCGGCCGCCCGCACCTGATCGCCGCCGGCCGTCACCTCGCCATCGCCTCGGTGGAGAACGCCGACTACGAGCTGCCCGCCCTCGACCTGCTCGCCATGCCCGTGCCCGGCGAAAGCCCGGAGGTCGACGCCGACGTGCTGGAGCAGAACGCGCTCAACCTGCAGCAGACGGTCCAGGATTTCGGCGTACGCGGCGACATCCTCGCGGTGCGCCCCGGCCCGGTCGTGACTCTCTACGAATTGGAGCCGGCCCCCGGCACCAAGTCCTCCCGGGTGATCGGCCTCGCCGACGACATCGCCCGCTCGATGTCGGCGGTCTCGGCCCGCGTCGCCGTGGTTCCCGGCCGCAACGCCATCGGCATCGAGCTGCCGAACGCGCGGCGCGAGACGGTTTACCTGCGCGAGCTGCTCTTGGCCTCGGACTTCGTCGAGACCAAGCACAAGCTCGCGCTTTGCCTCGGCAAGAACATCGGCGGCGAGCCGATCATCGCCGACCTCGCCCGCATGCCGCACCTGCTGGTGGCCGGCACCACCGGCTCGGGCAAGTCGGTGGCGATCAACACCATGATCCTCTCGCTGCTCTACCGGATGAAGCCGGAAGAGTGCCGCCTGATCATGGTCGACCCGAAGATGCTGGAGCTGTCCGTCTACGACGGCATCCCGCACCTGCTCTCCCCCGTCGTCATCGACCCGAAGAAGGCGGTCATCGCCCTCAAGTGGGCCGTGCGCGAGATGGAGGAGCGCTACAAGAAGATGTCCAAGGTCGGCGTGCGCAACATCGACGGGTTCAACGCCCGGCTCGACGAGGCGCGCCAGCGTGGCGAGGTCCTGACCCGCACCGTCCAGACCGGGTTCGACCGGCAGACCGGCGAGGCCGTCTACGAGAACGAGGAGATGGACCTCTCCCCGTTGCCCTACATCGTGATCGTGGTCGACGAGATGGCCGACCTGATGATGGTGGCCGGCAAGGACATCGAGGGCGCGATCCAGCGCCTGGCGCAGATGGCGCGGGCGGCCGGCATCCACCTGATCATGGCGACGCAGCGTCCGTCGGTGGACGTGATCACCGGCACGATCAAGGCGAACTTCCCGACGCGGATCAGCTTCCAGGTGACGAGCAAGATCGACTCGCGCACGATCCTCGGCGAGATGGGCGCCGAGCAGCTCTTGGGCCAGGGCGACATGCTGTTCATGGCCGGCGGCGGCCGCACGACGCGGGTGCACGGGCCGTTCTGCTCGGACTCGGAGGTCGAGAGCGTGGTCGCCCACCTCAAGCGCCAGGGTCGGCCGGCCTACCTCGAGGCGGTCACCGCCGACGACGGGTCGGAGGACGCTCCCAAGGGCTCGGCCCCGGCCGCAGGCCGCGGCGGCGACGCGCTGGAAGTGGACGGCGCGGTGTTCGACCAGGGCTCGTTCGGCGAGGCCGGCGGCGACCTCTACGACCAGGCCGTCCAGGTCGTGCTGCGCGACAAGAAGGCGTCCACAAGCTACATCCAGCGCCGCCTGCAGATCGGCTACAACCGCGCCGCCTCGATCATGGAGCGCATGGAGCAGGAGGGCATCGTCGGCGGTGCCAACCATGCCGGCAAGCGCGAGATCCTGGTCGAAGCCGAGGGCTGAGGCGCCCAGCGCGCGCCCCGCGCCGACGCTGTCCACAGGCGTGTGCGACCGATCGCGGCGGACTTGTGCGGGACCAGGAACCGCACCGGCTGAGGCCGGTTCCCCCGATCCGGACGGCGATCTGCCTCCGGCATCGGCAACCGTGCCGCAAAATTCATCGCAGACGCGGGTTCTCATGCTTTCCTACGCGGACAACCGCGGGTTTTCGCTCGCCACCGACCTGTCCACCCTGCACCCGGCGCCAATCCGGATGCCGCGGGACGACGCCGACCATCCGCTGGCGGCGCAGTTCCGGGACTTCATCCGGGCGCAGCCCTTCCCTTGCGTCGGCGCCAAGTCGGCCCTGTCGCGGGGGCGGATGAAGATCGTGGTCGCCCGGGACATCACCTCCGGCTGGGACGACACGCGCATCTATCCGGCGCTGCTGGCGTTCATCGCCCGCTACCGTGCCCAGCCCGACCTGTTCCAGAGCTTCGCCATCGTGTTCGAGGGGCCCGGCGACCTCTCAGAGCAGGCCTTCGAGGAGAACCTGTGGGCGCGGGCGCAATCGCTCTCGGACAAGGACGGCTTCCTCGGCCAGGCCTACGACCGGCGCGTCTCCGCCGACCCGGAGGACGCGCACTTCTCGCTCAGCTTCGGCGGCGAGGCGTTCTTCATCGTCGGCCTTCATCCGGGCGCGAGCCGGCCGGCCCGGCGCTTCAGTTCGCCGGTCCTGGTCTTCAACCTCCACGACCAGTTCGAGCGGCTCCGCGCGGAAGGCCGCTACGAGAAGCTGCGCGAGAACATCCTGGCGCGCGACGCGGCCTTCGCCGGCTCGCTCAACCCGATGCTGTCCCGGCACGGCGAGGTCTCGGAGGCGCGCCAGTACAGCGGGCGTGCGGTCGATTCCGACTGGGCCTGCCCGTTCAGCGGGCGCACGAAGGGCGGCGGCGATGTCTGAGGCGCATTCGGCCTGCGGGCACCACACCATCGCGCCGCGCTCGGGCACGGCCTTCACCCTCGACAAGGGCCAGTTCCTAGTGGTCACCGACCCGCAGGGCGAGCAGGTCGCGGACTTGCTGGCGTTCAACCGCGGCGACCTCGACGAGGTGATCTCGTCGGGCCGGACGCTGGATTACGCCAGCCGGATCTACCTGACGACGGGCGACCCGCTCTACTCGAACCGCTCGAACGTGATGCTGCGCATCGTCGAGGACACGGTCGGCCGGCACGACTTCCTCCTGACGCCGTGCTCGGCCGACACCTTCCGCATCATCTACGGCGACGCCGAGCCGCATCGCGGATGCTTCGGCAACCTCGCGGCCGCCCTCGAACCCTTCGGCATCGGGCCGGACCGCATCCCGGTGGCGTTCAACGTCTTCATGAACGTCACCGTCGACGGGCACACGGGCGCGCTGAAGGTCGAGCCGCCCCTGAGCCGCGCCGGCGACCGGATCGTGTTCGAGGCGATGCAGGACCTCGTGATCGGGCTCACCGCCTGCTCGGCGCTGCAATCGAACAACTTCGCCTTCAAGCCGATCCACTACGCGGTCGAGGCGTCCTGGCCACTGAGGGCCTGAGCGCCGCGTCGGCGGGAACCTTGCGGCCACCACACGCGTCGCCCTCCTGCGGCCAAGCTCGGCCGCAGGAGGGCGTTGCCATGACCATCTCGATCTCGCACCTGCAGCCGGTCATCGCGATCCTGGCCGGGATCCTGATCCTGATCGCGCCGCGGCTTCTCAACTACATCGTCGCGATCTACCTCATCGCCGTCGGGGTGATTGGCCTCGGCCTGTTCCGCGGTCTATCCTGATCCCTGCGGAGCCGGTCGCGGCTGACAACCGGCGCGGAGCGTCACGCGGCGGGAGACCTTGGGCGGCGGCGTTCATCTTGCGTTGCAACACCGGATGGTCCAACCCGAACCGATAAGCTCGAGGGCCGAAAACCACCTCGATGCGAGACCCTTTTGACGCAAGATGCCTGGCAACCAGGTCCTCTTGCACGACGGACGGAATCGATATGACGAGCGGCACCGCGAAGTGGGTCTACACCTTCGGCGACGGCAAGGCCGAGGGCAAATCGCAGATGCGCGACCTGCTCGGCGGCAAGGGGGCGAACCTCGCCGAGATGTCCAATCTCGGCCTGCCGGTGCCCCCGGGCTTCACCATCACCACCGAGGTCTGCACCGCCTACTACGAGAACGGGCAGACCTACCCGGCCGAGCTGAAGGCCCAGGTCGCGACCGCCCTGGACCAGGTCGGCGCGATCACCGGCAAGACCTTCGGCGACGCCTCCAACCCGCTTCTCGTCTCCGTGCGCTCGGGCGCCCGCGCCTCGATGCCGGGCATGATGGACACCGTGCTCAACCTCGGGCTGAACGACGCCACCGTCGCGGCGCTCGCCGAGAGCTCGGGCGACCCACGCTTCGCCTACGATTCCTACCGCCGCTTCATCACCATGTACTCGAACGTGGTGCTCGGCGTTGAGCACCACGCCTTCGAGGAGGCGCTGGAGCACTACAAGGAGGGCAAGGGCTTCGACCTCGACACCGAACTCGGCGCCGAGGACTGGAAGCACCTGATCGAGAAGTACAAGACGATCGTCGTCGACGAGCACGGCTCAGCATTTCCCCAAGGCGCCGCGGACCAGCTCTGGGGCGCCATCGGCGCGGTGTTCGACTCGTGGATGATCCCGCGGGCGAAGAAGTACCGCGAGCTCAACGCCATCCCCGAGAGCTGGGGCACCGCCGTCAACGTCCAGGCCATGGTGTTCGGCAACATGGGCGACACCTCGGCCACCGGCGTCGCCTTCACCCGCAACCCGTCCACCGGCGAGCGCGCGCTCTACGGCGAGTTCCTGATCAACGCGCAGGGCGAGGACGTCGTCGCCGGCATCCGCACGCCGCAGGACATCACGGAGAAGGCGAGGCTCGAGGCCAAGTCCGAGAAGCCGTCGATGGAGCGGGCGATGCCCGAATCCTACGCCGAGCTGACGCGGATCTACGAGATCCTCGAAAAGCACTACCGCGACATGCAGGACATGGAGTTCACCATCGAGAGCGGGAAGCTCTGGATGCTCCAGACCCGCAACGGCAAGCGCACCGCCAAGGCGGCGCTCCGCATCGCCGTGGATCTGGCCGGCGAGGGCCTGATCACGCAGGAGGAGGCGATCAGCCGGATCGAGCCCGGCGCCCTCGACCAACTCCTGCACCCGACGATCGACCCGAAGGCCGAGCGCAAAGTGATCGCGCAAGGGCTGCCGGCCTCGCCCGGCGCCGCCACCGGCGAGATCGTGTTCAACTCCGAGGACGCCGAGACCCTGCGCAAGGCCGAGCGCAAGTGCATCCTCGTGCGCATCGAGACGAGCCCCGAGGACATCCACGGGATGCACGCCTCCGAGGGCATCCTGACGACGCGCGGCGGCATGACCAGCCATGCGGCGGTCGTCGCCCGCGGCATGGGCAAGCCTTGCGTGTCGGGCGTCGGCTCGATCCGGATCGACTACAAGGCGCAGACCCTGTCCGTCGGCGGCGTGACCCTCAAGGCCGGCGACCGCATCACCATCGACGGCTCGACGGGGCAGGTGCTCCAGGGCGAGGTGACGATGCTGGCGCCCGAGCTGTCGGGCGACTTCGCCACCCTGATGGGCTGGGCCGACGCCTACCGCACCATGAAGGTGCGCGCCAACGCCGACACCCCGACCGACGCCCGCACCGCCCGCGACTTCGGCGCGGAGGGGATCGGCCTTTGCCGGACCGAGCACATGTTCTTCGAGGGCGACCGCATCATCGCGGTGCGCGAGATGATCCTGGCCGACGACGCGGAAGGCCGCCGCGCGGCGCTCGCCAAGATCCTGCCCTACCAGCGCCAGGACTTCGTCGAGCTGTTCACGATCATGTCGGGCCTGCCCGTCACGATCCGCCTGCTCGACCCGCCGCTGCACGAGTTCCTGCCGCACTCGGACGCCGAGGTACGGGAGGTGATGGACGCCACCGGCATCGCGGAGGACAAGATCCGCCACCGGATGCGCGAGCTTTCCGAGTTCAACCCGATGCTCGGCTTCCGCGGATGCCGCCTCGCTATCGCCTTCCCCGAGATCGCGGAGATGCAGGCCCGCGCGATCTTCGAGGCCGCGATCCAGGCGGCGCAGGAGACCGGGGCGCCGGTCACCCCCGAGGTGATGGTGCCGCTGGTGTTCTCGCGCGCCGAGTTCGACATCGTGAAGGGCCGCATCGACGCCACCGCCAAGGCGGTGTCGGAGGAGGCCGGCAAGGCGATCGACTACCAGGTCGGCACCATGATCGAGCTGCCGCGCGCCGCGCTCAAGGCCAACGAGATCGCGGTGACGGCGGAGTTCTTCTCCTTCGGCACCAACGACCTCACGCAGACGGCGCTCGGCATCTCCCGCGACGACGCGGCGACCTTCCTCGGGCCCTACACGCAGAAGGGCATCCTCGCCGCCGACCCGTTCGTGACGATCGACCAGGAAGGCGTCGGCGAGCTGGTGCGGATCGGCGTCGAGCGCGGCCGCTCGGTCCGCCCCGACATCAAGCTCGGCATCTGCGGCGAGCACGGCGGCGACCCGGCCTCGATCGGCTTCTGCCAGGAGGTCGGCCTCGACTACGTCTCGTGCTCGCCCTACCGCGTGCCGATCGCGCGCCTCGCCGCCGCGCAGGCCGCCCTCGGCAAGGTCTCGGCGAAGGAAGGCTAGGGGGGCTTTCGCGAGGCTCGACCATCGCCGCCGGCGCCGATCCCGGCGCGAATCCCTTCTCCCGCACGGGCGAGAATTCACATATCGCTGCTTCTGGCGGCTCGCTATGCGCGCATCCCCTCGCCCCGCCTGCGGGGAGAGGGCTTTGCCGACCTCGTCGTCGGCGAAGCGAGGCGGCAGCCGAGGGTGAGGGGGCTCGAACGAAAGAGGCTCCTCCGTTCGCGCCCCCTCACCGTCGCTTCGGCTTCGCCTCTCGCTTCCCGGCTGCACGACGAGGTGCAGCCGGGCCTCTGTCCGCAAGCGGGGAGAGGGGAAACCCGCGCCTGTTCCGAAGCTGTACTCCATCAACGAATGCGATGGGCCGGACAGGAGAGCGAGCCGCATCGGCGCCTCCGGCAACCCGCCGTCAACCACCGTAAAAAAACCTGCGAAAATAACGGAACCGGGCCGGCGAACCTCTGCCGTAGGCCTGCGTTGGATGATAGTGACGAACCGGATGCGCGAGAGCGATCGACGGTCCGCCCGGACGTCAGTCATCCGCGGGAACGCCGGCCATGAACGACTCGTCCTCGTCGCAGCTCTATCTCGGGGAAAACCCCCGTACCGTGCTGATCCCGAAGGCGGTCGCGCGGGCCTACCTGTGGCTTGTCGGCGCCGGCACGCTGTTCGGGGTGATCGGCTTCGCCGTGGCGTCCCAGAGCAGCCTCGACGCCGCCCGCATCGCCGGCGCCAACGGCGGCTACGCCGCGACCCTGGTCTCGGCGATGAGCGTCACCCAGGGCCGCCGCCTGCCCTGAGCGAGCGCCGAGGACGCAAGACCTCTCATTCAGCGCGTACCGGGAACCGCCCGGGTCGCCGAGCCCGTGAAGCGCACGGCCGTGAGGTCGTCGCCGGGGCTGCGGCGGCCGAAGCGCGTCGTCACCGTGTCCGGC
>NZ_VRUX01000178.1:0-7457 GCF_008039885.1 Methylobacterium sp. WL103 | reverse complement strand
CTTCGGCGGCGTGACGCTGCCGGCGCGCCCCGAGCCGATCGCCTTCGCGCCCGAGGCGACCGCACTCATCGTCGTGGACATGCAGAACGCCTACGCGACCAAGGGCGGCTACCTGGATCTGGCCGGCTTCGACGTCTCGCAGACCGGTCCGGTGATCGGCCGCATCGCCGCCGCGGTCGCCGCCGCGCGGGCGGCCGGCATCGTCGTGCTGTGGTTCCAGAACGGATGGGACGCGGACTACGTCGAGGCCGGGGGGCCGGGTTCGCCGAACTGGCACAAGTCGAACGCGCTGAAGACGATGCGGCGGCAGCCGGGGCTGAACAGCCGGCTGCTCACCCGCAGCACCTGGGATTACGATCTGGTCGACGCGCTCAAGCCGCAGCCCGGCGACATCGTCATGGGCAAGCCCCGCTACAGCGGCTTCTACAACACCGCGCTCGACAGCACCCTGCGGGCGCGGGGCATCCGCACGCTGGTCTTCACCGGCATCGCCACCAACGTATGCGTGGAATCGACACTGCGCGACGGGTTCTTCCTCGAATATTTCGGCATCGTGCTCGCCGACGCCACCCACCAGGCCGGCCCGCCGAGCCTGCAGGAGGGCGCGCTCCTCAACATCGAGACCTTCTTCGGCTGGGTCTCGGACGTGGCCGCCTTCGAGACCGCCCTGTCGGCCAGGGACGCCATTGCCGCCGAATAGACCCGAACACAGAGTGCCAAAAAAAATGCCCAAGACCGTCGTGATCCCGCCCGGCACCGGCAAGCCGCTGGCGCCCTACGTCCCCGGTACGCTCGCGGACGGCGTACTCTACGTCTCCGGCACCCTGCCGCTCGACGCCGACGCCAACGTCGTCCACGTCGGCGACGCCGCCGCCCAGACGCGCCACGTGCTGGAGACGATCAAGGGCGTCGTGACGGCCGCCGGCGGCACCATGGACGACGTGACCTTCAACCACGTCTTCCTCAAGGACTGGGCCGACTACGCCGCGATCAACGCGGTCTACGCCGAGTACTTCCCCGGCCAGAAGCCGGCGCGCTACTGCATCCAGTGCGGGCTGGTGAAGCCGGACGCCCTGGTGGAGATCGCCTCGGTGGCGCATGTCGGCCACCCGGTCGGCGCGCTCGCCGTCGACACCTCGGTCTGATGCCGGTCCACCACGACGTCGCGGGCTCCGGCGCGCGCACCGTCCTGCTCTCCCCGGGGCTCGGCGGGATGGCGGGCTACTTCGCGCCGCAGATGCCCGCTTTGGTCCCGCACTTCCGGGTCCTGACCTACGACCACCGCGGCACCGGCCGCTCGAAGGGCGCGCTCGAGCCCGGCCACGACATCGCGGCGATGGCCGAGGACGCGCTAGCTGTCCTCGACGCCACCGGAACCGAGACCGCGGACGTGGTCGGGCACGCGCTCGGCGGGCTGATCGCCCTGCAGCTGGCGCTGACCCACCCCACCCGCGTCGGGCGCGTCGTCGTCGTCAACGGCTGGGACGCGATCGATTCCGCGACGCTGCGGTGCTTTTCCGCCCGCAAGGCGCTCCTGAACCAGGCCGGCCCGGAGGCCTTCGTTCGGGCGCAGGCGATCTTCCTCTATCCGGCCCCGTGGCTCTCCGAGAACGCCGCGCGGGTCGCGTCGGACGAGGCGCATGCGCTGGCGCATTTCCCCGGCCCCGAGACGGTGCTCGCGCGGATCGCCGCGCTGGAGCGCTTCACGCTCGAAGGCCGGCTCGGCGCGATCCCGCACGAGACCCTGGTGATGGCGGCCCGCGACGACGTGCTGGTGCCCTACACCACCTCCGAACGCCTCGCCGCCGGCCTCGCCAACGCCCGCCTCGACCTCGTGCCGGACGGCGGCCACGCCCACAGCGTCACGCGCGCCGAAGCGTTCAACCGGACGCTGCTCGCCTTCCTGGGTCGAGTGCGGGTCACGGCGATGTCCGATCTTCGATGACGGCCGCACCCGTTTTCCCGGACGGGTGAAGCGTCAGCGGAACCCGATCCGGGACCCAGCGGACAAGGGTCGCGAAGCGTCGGAAACCCTTGCGCCGTTCGTAAGCCTTGCGCCGTTCGTATCGAGCCGCTGGTGCGGCCCTTCCTTCTGCTGGTTCCCGGATCGCCTTCCGCTGACGCTCCGGGCGTCCGGGAAAACGGCGTGCCGGCGAAGGGCGTGGGCTCGACGCCCTCTCAGGCCGGCTCGAACAGCGGCACCTGACGCATCTCCGGCACCAGCACCAACCCCTTGTCGGTGATGCGGATCTGAGGGATCACCGAGAGCGGAATCAGGTTGAAGCCCATATAGGGGATGGTGCAGCCGGCCCGCTCCCAGGCGACCTTGAGGGCGCGGACCTCCTCGGCGACGGCGCCGACGCGCTTGTCCGAGAGAAGGCCGGCCACCGGCAGCGGCACCATCGCGACGACCGCGCCGTCCTCGACGACGCAGACCCCGCCCTGATGCGCCGCGACGGCCTCGACCGCGACGCGCATGTCGGCCTCGTTCAGCCCGGCGACGATCAGGTTGTGCGAATCGTGGCCGACGCTGCTCGCCACCGCGCCCCGCTTCAGCCCGAAGGCCCGCAGCAGCCCGTGCGCCGCGTGGCCGCCGAGTCCGTGCCGCTCCACCACGGCGACGTGGCACAGGTCGTGTCCCGCGAGCGTCGCCGCCCAGTCCCTAGCGGGGTTCAGTGCCACGCGCTCGTGCATGAGCTCGATGCCCGGCAGGGTCGTGCGGATCGCGTTGACGGTGCAGGGCGCCGAAGGCAGTGCCGGGACCAGGTCCGGCAGGACGGTGGGCAGATGGACGGTGGCGTAGGCCCGGGTCGGATAGCGGTAAGGACGCGACAGGGCCGCGTCGAGGCGGGGTGTCACCGTGCGGTTCTCGACCACCAGCTCGCCGCCGTACCAGGTCGATTGCGGCACGAGGTCGTCGTCCAGCAGAACGAGGTCGGCCCGGCGGCCGCCGCCGAGGCCTCCGATCTCGCCGTCGAGGCCGTAGCGGGTCGCGGGGTGCAGCGAGCCCATCGACCAGGCCGCGGGCTTCGGGATGCCCATCCGCACCGCCTCCCGCACCACCCAGTCGAGCCCGTAGGCGAGGAGGTCTTCCGCGTCGCGGTCGTCGGTGCAGCAGCAGACCCGCTTGCCTGCGGCACCGTAGTCGATGACCGTACCGATCGCCTTCGGCAGCGAGTGCCACGGGGTGGTGGGCGGCCCGCCGCGCAGGAAAATCCAAACGCCGGCGTCGAGCAGGTCGTCGGCGATGTCGCGGTCGATCGCCTCGTGGGTGTCGGTGACGCCGGACGCGGCGTAGGCCGCGACGAAGTCCCGGCCGTAGATGTGGCCCGAGACCGGGCGCCCGCGCGAGAGCGATGCCGCGATGATCGCGTGCGCGCGCGGGTCGCCCTCCGCCACCGCGACGAAGTCCATCTTCTCGCCCAAGCCCACGGCCTCGGGCCAGGCGTCGAACAGGGCGGCGATCTTCTCGGCGCTGAGGTCGCCGCCCGCGGTCTCCAGGTCCGGCCGCGTCGCCGGCACCGTGCTCGGCACCGTGAGGTAGATGTTGAGCGGCGCCTCGCGGGCATCCTCCAGCATCCAGGCGACGCCGTCGGCATCGAGCACGTTGCCGATCTCGTGGCTGTCGCAGACGATCGTCGTCGTGCCGTTGAGCAACGCGGCCTCCGCGTAGGCGCAGGCGGTGACCATGCTGCTCTCGATGTGCAGGTGCGGGTCGACGAGGCCCGGCGCGATCAGGCCGCCGCCCGCATCGAACCGCGCTGCGCCGCCGCGATGGCTGCCGGCGGGCTTCACCGCCGCGATGCGGCCGCCCGCGATCCAGACCTCGCGCTCGGGCAGGATGCGGTCGGAATAGGTCGAGAGCACCCGCGCCCCCGCGATCACCAGATCGGGCTCGGCCCGGCCCGACGCCACGTCGGCCAAGCGGCGCGTCATCGTCGCGAGCGGCGCGACGGAGAAGCGGTTCAGCGGGCTTTGGGACATCGGGGCTCCCGGATCGGTCTTCGGCGGATGCGGGCTACCGGGGCACGCATCGTGCCAGGGCCTTGCGGACCGGCCCGCCTCACCAGGGTCCACGGACGAGGTTACGCAGGACAATGCCCGAATTCGACCTCGCGATCCGCGGCGGCACCGTCGTCACCGCCGCCGACACGCTCCGCGCCGAAATCGGCATCCGCGACGGCCGCATCGTCACTGTCGCCGAGCGGGTGGCCGACGCCGCCCGCACCGTCGATGCGTCCGGCCTCTTGGTGCTGCCGGGCGGCATCGACAGCCACGTCCACATCGCGCAGCCCTCCGGCCCCGGCATCGTCATGGCCGACGACTTCGCCTCGGCGACCCGCGCGGCGGCGGCCGGCGGCAACACCTGCGTGATGCCGTTCGCGTTGCAGCCGCGGGGCGGGTCCCTGCGCGAGGCGGCCGAAGCCTATCGCGCGCTGGCGGAGGGGCAGTGCCACGTCGACGTGGCGATCCACCTGATCGTCTCGGACCCGACCGAGGCGGTGCTCGGCCAGGAGCTGCCGGCGCTGATCGCCGCCGGCTACACCTCGTTCAAGGTGTTCATGACTTACGACGACCTCGTCCTGAACGACCGCCAGATCCTCGACGTGTTCGACGTGGCCCGGCGCGAGGGCGCCCGCGTGATGGTCCACGCCGAGGGCTACGACGCGATCCGCTACCTCAGCGAACGCCTGGAGAAGGCCGGCGAGACCCGGCCGTTCGGTCATGCACTGTCGCGGCCGCAACTGGTCGAGCGCGAGGCGGCGCACCGGGCGATCAGCCACGCCGAGCTCGTCGACCTCGACATCGTCATCGTCCACGTCTCGGGCGAGCAGGCGATGGAGCAGATCGCGTGGGCGCAGGGGCGCGGCCTCAAGATCCACGCCGAGACCTGCCCGCAATACCTGACGCTCACGGCCGACGACATGAAGGGGATCGGCGACGACCCGATGTCGGGCGCGAAGTACGTCTGCTCGCCGCCCCCGCGGGACGCCGCGAGCCAGGCGGCGATCTGGTCCGGCCTGCAGCGCGGGGTGTTCGACGTGGTCTCCTCCGACCACTGCCCGTTCCGCTACGACGACCCCGCCGGCAAGTTGAACCCGCGCGGAAAAACCTCCTTCCGCTGGATCCCGAACGGCATCCCCGGCATCGAGACCCGGTTGCCGGTTCTGTTCTCGGAGGGCGTGTCGACGGGGCGGATCACGCTGAACCAGTTCGCCGCGCTCACCGCCACGAACCACGCCAAGCTCTACGGCCTATATCCGCGCAAAGGCTCGATCGGCCCCGGCTTCGACGCCGACCTGACCCTGTGGGACCCGAACCGCCGCGAGACGATCCGCCAAGCCGCCCTCCATCACGGCGCCGACTACACGCCCTGGGAAGGGTTCCAGGTGACCGGCTGGCCGGTGATGACCATCGCGCGCGGGCGGGTGATCGCCGAGGATGGCCGGGTGCTGTCCGAGCCGGGCCAGGGCCGCGTCCTCGACCGGAGCCTCGCACCGGGCTGAGGCTCAACGCGTGCCGACGCTCCGAAAGATCCGGTCCGGTGCGAACGGGGTCGCGGTCAGCCGCGCGCCGGTGGCGTCGCGGATCGCGTTGGCGAGCGCCGGGGCGACCGGGTTGAACGGGCTCTCGCTCATCGATTTCGCGCCGAGCGGGCCGACGCTGTCGTGGGTGTCGGCGAACAGCACCTCCGTCGCCGGCACGTCGGCGCAGGCGGGGATGTGGTAGTTGCGGAAGGTCTGCGTGGTCACGCGGCCTTCCGCGTCGAGGCGCAAGTCCTCGTAGAGCGCCGCGCCGAGCGCCTGCGCGACGCCGCCCTCGACCTGCCCGCGGCACTGCATCGGGTTGATTACCCGCCCCGCGTCGGCCGCGTGGACGCTGCGCAGGATGCGGACCTCGCCGGTGCCCGGATGCACCGCGACCCGGAACGCCTGGACGTTGAAGGCGACCGAGCGCGGCGAGCCGTCGGCCCGCCCCTCCGCTTCGAGCGGGCCCTCGGCGATCAGGTCGGCCAACGCGACGCGACCGCCCGGAACGGCCACGTGGTCGGCCTCCAAACGGCAGTCGGCGGGCGCGACGCCCGCCTTCGCCGCGGCCCGGGTCAGGATCGCGCGGGCCAGCGCCTCCGCGGCGTTCAGCGTCGCGCGCCCCGCCACGACGATGCCGGTGCTGCCGTAGGCGCCCGTATCGTGGCCGACCGCGTCGGTGTCGGAGGCGCGGATGCGGATGCGGTCCGGCGTGGTGCCGAGCGCCGCGGCTGCGATCTGCGCATGCACGGTGGTGGTGCCGTTGCCGAACTCGGCGGTGCCGACGGAGAGGTCGTAAATGGCGCCGCCGGAAGGGGCGCCATCACCGCGACGGACCCCCTCTCCCGTGCGGGAGAGGGTTGGGGTGAGGGATGAGACCATGCCGGAGAGGTCACGCCCCTCACCCCGTCCCTCTCCCCCTGGGAGAGGGGACCCGCGATCGCTTGCGTCCCCGCGCAGCCCGATGCGCGCATCCGAAAAATGCCCGCGCGGCGGGATCGTGTCGATCATCGCCATCGCCATGCCCTCGCCGACGCGCCAGCCCTCCGGGGCCGGGTCGCCGGAAGGCGCTGCCATCGCCCGCTCGGCGAGGTCGAGGCACTGGTCGAGGCCGTAGCTGCCGTATTCGACGTCGTGCGGTTCGAGGCTCGTCGAGACCATCGGGTCGCCGGGCCGCACCGCGTTGCGGCGGCGCATCGCGTAGGGGTCGAGGCCGAGGTCGCGGGCGAGCTCGTCCAGCGCCGATTCGACGGCGAAGATCGTCTGGCTGAGGCCGTAGCCACGGAAGGCCCCGGCCGGCAGGGTGTGGGTGTAGACGGCGTAGCCGTCGATGCGCTTGTTCGGGCAGCGGTAGGCACCGATCACCTCGTTGGTGCCGTGGTGGAGCACGCCGCCGGCATGGTTGCCGTAGGCGCCGGTGTTCGAGACCACGTCGAGCTGGATCGCGGTCAGCGTGCCGTCGGCCTTCGCGCCGAGCTTCACCCGGACGCGCATCGGGTGGCGGGTGGTGGTGGCGACGAACTGCTCCTGGCGGGTGAACTCCCACTTCACCGGGCGCCCGGTGCGGAGCACCGCCAGCGCGACCAGGTCCTCGGTGAGCATCTCCTGCTTGCCGCCGAATCCGCCGCCGACCCGGCCCGCCACCACCCGCACCTGCGACCGGTCGAGGCCGAACAGGGTGCAGAGCGCGTCGCGGGTCAGGAACGGCACCTGCGTCGAGGAGCGGATCACGAGGCGGCCGTCGGGATTGCGCCAGCCGATCGCGCCGTGGGTCTCGAGGTGGGCGTGCTGCACCCGCTGCGAGCGGTAGGTGCCCTCGTAGACGCGATCCGCCTCGGCGAACCCGGCCTCGACATCGCCGACGAGGCCGTGCGCCTCGGCCGCGAGGTTCGCGCGGGCTTCTAGCGGCGGCGCGTCCGCGCCCGCCGG
>NZ_VRUX01000177.1:0-7466 GCF_008039885.1 Methylobacterium sp. WL103 | reverse complement strand
ACTCCGGGTCGAGCGGGCTGCCGCCGCCGTGGATGTGGCGCGCGGCGCGGACCGGGTCGTAAGCGGCCTCCTGCGGCGTGAACACGGAAAAGCCGTCGCCGCGGATGCGAGCCGGCGCGAGGCCGAGGCGGTGGAGCGCGACCTGGGCCGCGATCCCGAGGCTCTGCCCGTTCACCTGCCGCAGCCAGCCCCACGGGGCGCCCTCCGCATAGAGCCAGTCCGGGAACGGGTGCGCGGTGCGGCGGGGCGGGGCGGCGGCGCACCAGGTGGAATCCAGCGCGAACAGCACGGCGCGCGCGGCGTTCCGGCGCAGGAACAGTGTTGCCAGGGTGCGCTGCTCGTCCGGCGTCGCGGCGTTGACGGCGAGGTTGGCAAAGCGCACCCCGAACGCCCGGTCGAGGTCGTGCGGATCGAGGAGGCGCGCCGTCGAGGTCCCGAACACCGCCGCGTCGTATCCGCCGGCCCGCGCGATCCGCGGGTACATGAAGCGCTGGTTGCGATCCATGATCGCGCCCGGCCGCCCGGGGCTCGCGCGCAGGCCATAAGGGTCCATCGCCGCGACGAAACCGATCGCGGCCAAGCCGAACCCGAGGCCGGCAAGGGCGAAGGCGAGGGCGAAGCGAGGCCAGCGACGGGCAGGCGAGGGCGGGGCAGGGCGGGGAGGGATCACGGCTGACGTTCCGGCCCGACATCCGGGCGTCCGACCGCCGATGCCAGCAGACCATGGCGCCCGCGCGGCACGGATGCGACGCCGTTCGGCGCAACCCCCATGTTGACCCGTCCGGCGGCCTCCCCTATTCCACCCACGCCTCCCCGGGGCCGGCCCGCGCGGCCGACTGCACGGCGGACGCGAGCGCGTAGCTCAGCTGGTAGAGCAACGGACTTTTAATCTGTAGGTCTTGGGTTCGAACCCCAACGCGCTCACCAATTTCCTATATTCTATAGCTGTTTAGCATTAGCAACAAATTCGGTGCTTCCCTGTTCTTCGGCGGGGAAGCACCGGGGAAGCACGCGAAGAGTTCTTCAGCGAGCGGGCGATACGCGTCATTTTTGACGCGGCCTGCGGATAGCTCGACCACAATGCGTTAGATCGTGGCGGCTGCAGCTCCGGCGAGGGAAGGTGGCAGAGAGGACACTATGCGCTGCATCCTGCCGCTCCTGATCGTCATGGCCGCGGTGCCGGCGCCCGCGCGAGCTGCCGGCGATCCGAGCCGGGACGTGCTCTGGGCGGCGCTGAAGACCTGCGTGCTCGCCAAGACGGTCGCCAATCGGACCTTCCCGTGCCTCGACGTTGATCTCGGCGACAAGGAGCGCCCTGGCACGGCGGTTCTCCGCGCGCCGGGCGAGCCGACCCATGTCGTCGTCTTGCCGACGGTGACGGTGGCGGGCCTTGAGGCGCCCGCGCTGCGCGGGACGATTGGGGCCGCTTACTGGCGCGCCGCCCTGGCGGCGAGGCACTTCGTGTCGGATCCCCTAAAGGGCCGCGTGCCGGTGGCCGAGGTGGGCCTGGCGGTGAACTCGGCGCGCGGCCGCAGCCAGGATCAGCTTCACATCCATCTCGACTGCATGAAGCCGCGGGTTCTGGCGTCTCTGAAGGCGCATGCACACGCCATCCGTGGCACCTGGGCGCCGTTCCCGATTCCGCTCGTCGGGGACCGCTACCTCGCGATGCGGGTGCCGGCAGCCGAGGCGGATCGCTTCAACCCCTTCACTGCGCTGGCCCGGTTGCCCGGCCGGCGGGACCTGCGCGAGACGAGCTTCGCCGCCGTCGCCACCGCGGCCGGCGACTCCGAGCCCGGCTTCTACGTGCTCGCCTACCGGGCACCGCGGGCGAGCGCCGAGGACCTGATGGTTCACACGTGCTCGGCCTATGGCAGAGCAGCGGCCGGCGCTATCAGCCTGCCGGATGCGAAGTGAGAGAAGGAGGAACTGCTACCGATCTGCTCTTGCTCGTCCGAGACGACGTTGCACGTCGTCATCGTCCGGGAAGGCTCGCGCCTCGGCATTGTAGGCGTCCACTCGATCGCTTGAGTAAGGACGCGGCTCGGCCCGTGGCTCTGGGCATTGCCGTTTCTGACCGCCCTCGTCCCCTCGGAGCGCGCCTGCCGGGAACGAGGACGTCGGCACAAGACCTTGCTCGATGTCGGACGGCAGATGGCCCTGCAGGCGCGCCGCTGGTTGCCGGGGCGCGACCTCGTGCTGGTGGGCGATAGCGCCTTCTCGGCCTTGCTGTTTCTCGATGCCCTGCGCCGCGGCGGCGTCACCGCCATCACCCGCCTGCGCCTGGATGCGGCGCTCTACGATCCAGCGCCCCCAAGGCTTCCCGGTACGATCGGGCGCCCGCGCAAGACGGGTGCACGGCGGCCAACCCTGTCCAAGATCCTGACCGAGCCGGCCACCATCTGGCAGCAGGTGAGCGTGCTGGGCTGGTACGGCACAGGTGAACGCAGGATCGAGATCACCTCGGCTTCCGCCGTCTGGCATCATTCCGGGCTGCCGGTGGTGCCAGTCCGCTGGGTTCTTATCCGCGATCCCGAGAACCACTTCCAGCCGCTAGCTCTACTCTGCACCGACCCCGCACGAGACCCGACGCAGATCGTGACGTGGTTCGTCCGGCGCTGGCAGGTCGAGGTCACCTTCCAGAAAGCGCGTGCCCATCTCGGCGTCGAGACCCAGCGGCAATGGTCCGACAAGGCCATCGCTCGTACGACCCCCTGCCTGCTCGCCCTGTTCTCCATCGTCACTCTGCTCGCCACCCGGCTCTCAGCGCGTGAGCAGCGGCAGATTGCCGTGGCTGCGTGGTACCCCAAATCGCAGCCGACCTTCTCCGATGCTCTTGCAGCCGTCCGTCGAACCATCTGGCGCGAGGAAGCTTCTTCGATGTCAGGCCGCAGGCGCGACCGCAGGAAACGTCGGTTCCGTCTTCCACCCGCCTGGGCCTACGCCCTATGCCAGGCGGCCTGAATGGCTAAAGTCGAGCTGAGGGAGGCGCCGCAGCGCGTCCCGAATAGGAACGCCGTCATTCCCGCACCCGCCTCACACGAACGTCGATCCGTCATCCGCGCGTCGCCGATCCGCCTCTGGCCCGGCGTCTACCTTCTTGCGGCGACGCACCTCATCGCCTTCGCCGACCGGTTCCTCATCGCCCTCGTGGCCCCGGCCATGAAGACCGCGTTGGGATTCAGCGACTTCGAGGTCGGTCTTGTGCAAGGTACAGCGTTCGTAGCGGTGTTTGTCCTCGCCTCGATCCTGTGCGGCGGGCTCGTCGACCGCCTCCATCGGCCCCGCTTCATCGCGGCTAGCATCCTGGTCTGGAGCGCGGCATCCGTGGCCTGCGGTCTCGCGACCTCCTTCAGCGAGCTGATCGGCGCTCGTATGCTGCTCGGCCTCGGCCAAGCCTGCCTGACACCATTGGCCCTTTCCCTCATCGCCGAGCGCCAGGGGCGAGCCCAGCTCGGGCGCGGCATCTCCATCTACACCGCCGGGGCCACCCTCGGCCGAAGCTCCGCCCTCCTGGCCGGTGGCGGTCTGCTCGCCGTCCTGCCGGCGACCATCGCGTTCGTGCCGCCCTTCGGCCCGTTGCCTCCCTGGCGGGCGATCTTCGTCTTGAGCTGCCTTCCCAATCTCGTTCTGGCGACACTCTACCTCGTCCTGCACGACCCGGACCGCGTGCGGACGTCTAGGCAGGATCGACCGCGTCAGCATGCGCTTGCTTGGCTCGCCCGGCACGCCCGGCGCTATGCTGCCCACACCGTCGCCAGCGCCGCGACGATCCTCATTGTCCAATCCGTCAACGCCTGGGCCGTGGTCCTCTACGTGCGCCGCTTCGGCCTCAGCATGGCGGAGGCAGGCAGTGCCTTCGGCCTCGTCGTGGTCCTGGCGGCTCCGATGGGTCACCTGGCGGGCGGCTGGATCATCGATATGCTCGCACGATCCCGTCCGCGCACCGCCGCGATCCTGGTTCTCGCCGGGTGCCTTGCGATCACCCCACCCATCGCGGCCGTGTTCGGCCTATCGGATCGCGTCGCGGTCTCCTTAACGGCGCTCGCGGGCCTCATCTTCCTACTCGGCCTCGCCGCGCCCGCCGGTCTTCTCGGCCTCCAGACCATGACACCGAAGCCCCTGCGCGGCCGGATCACCTCTCTGTTCATCGCCGTCGTCACGACCGTGGGTTTCGGCATAGGGCCACCCTCGATCGGTGCCTTGAGCGACCGGCTGTCTGACTATGGGGGGATCGGGCTGGCCATCGTTGTCGTCGTGACCGTCGCCGCCCTCCTAGGGTTAAGCGGCGCCCTGGCGGGACTGCGCCGCCGCGCGTAACGTGGACACTCGGAAAATACGTCTTCGCTCGGTCGAACGATGGGACGGAACCCGGATGGGATGAATGTGGTTCGAAATCAGCTGGGATGGTTCGGTATCGCCCCGTCGGGTTTACGGGCCGTAGCCCATCCTTCGAAAAACAGGCCATGCTCAGACGCGCCGCATCGGACGAGTTCGAAACCTACCACGATCTCTATTCCGTCGCGTCCTCGGTCTCGCGGGTTGGTGATAGGTTCGAGGCGACCGTCATAGGGCGTCGCGCCGCCGGATTGTTCCTGTTCGATCGGCAGGTCGTCGGGGTAGTCCATCAGCGGGAGGGCTCGCGAGCCCAGCGTGATGGACTCGAGCATCTGAACCTTCAGGTATTGCGGTCGGGCCGTATGCTTGCCGGCGCGCCGGGGAACGAGCGCCTCCTCGCCGCCGGCGACGTCGTTGTGTTCGACACCACGCTTCCGCAACGTACGGTCCTGCACGACGCCGACTTCGTCACCGTTGCGTTGTCCCGGGAAGTCGTCGAAGCCGTGGTCCCAAACCTACGCAGTTTTCACGGTACCGTTCTCTCGAGGAAGGCCTGCCCAGGGCTCGGCGTGGCCGTACTGTCCCTGGCCCGGGGGGGGGCCGGGTCCGCCGATGCTCCTCTCGGGGGGAGCGCGCTGATTGCCGGTTTGATCGCGAACGGCATGGATCGCTCCGGACGATGCGTCACCGATCGGGATCGCGACGACGAAGAAATACAGGCCGCACGGCGACTGCGTGCGTCGCTGTTCATCGATGCCCATCTCGGGCGGCACGACCTCGATGTAGGTCTGGTTGCGACCGGCTCCGGGGTTTCCCGCAGCGCGCTCTACCGGGCCTTCGACCCGGTGGGTGGCGTCAAGGGCGAAATCGTCCGGCGCCGGGTAGCCCGCCTACGCTCCGCGATCCTGCGGGGCGACAGGCTTACCCCGATCGCGACCCTGGCGTGGAACCTCGGCTTTTCATCGGCCAGTCACGGCTCGCGCACCTTCACGGCGGCCTACGGGGTACCACCCGCGCAATTCCGCGACGCCATGCTGCGTCCTGAGGACAGCGCCGTGGGCGACCTCAAGGCAGAACACATGCGCGGCTTGGTCGAGGTCCTGAACGCCAAGTCGTCGAGGGTCTGAGCCGCGCGACCGGCACGATGCGCCCCGAGGTGGCGTTCGTCTCCCAAAATTTCATCGTCCATCCCGAACGATGCCGTGGGTCCCTGCATAAGATTGGGGATGCTCAGACAATACGCGCCTTCGGACCCCGAGGTACCAGCGAGGGGTGCGCGTTGTTCGATACACCCGTTCGAAAGCGAACCTCGACGCCACAAGTGAGCGTTTGGTGCCGGGTATGGCGCCGCGATCGCCTGATTAAGCATACGAGAAGATCCGTGCGCAGCGCACGAACGTGAGATCATTCCTCTTAAGCATTTCCCCTTACGTATATTTCTGTAATCCGTAGTTGCCCCGTCGATAACGGAGATTAAATTTTGTTACGCAAGGGAGCATAAAATCATGTTCTTCCGGCTTATGACGCCTGCCGTCCGAACGGTACTCCTGACCACATGCGGACTCATCGTCGCCACGAGCCCATCGGCAGCCGAAACGAGCATTTTTTCACGGCAGGCGGCTTTTGTGGATCGAGGCGCAATCAGTCTCGACGATGCTTCCTGCCTTCGTCAGAACTGCTTCACAACGCCACTTTTTTCGGCTTGGGACTATGATCGGGGCGATCCGACTTACTTGTTCGGTACGAAGGAGCCGGCAGCTCAGGGAAGGGCCGCCCCGAGAGCTACGACGGGTTTAGAGGCGCCGGCAAGTAATAGCCTTCGCAGCACGCGTGGTGATGGTGCCATGTTGTCCACACAGCAGATCGGAACCGGCAATCGCATCCTATCCGTTCAGGATTCAATGGGGTTCGCCCTGAACGCGGTCTTCACGCAAGTAGGACAGGACAATCAGATTACCGGGTTCCAGCAAGGGGGCTTCAATGTCGCAATCATCGCCCAGAGTGGCAGTCAAAACATTTCCTCTTTCACCCAGACTGGCATCGGGAACACGTTAACCGTCAGACAACGTTGAAGCAGCGTGAAGTATAATATTCACGTCGCAGCCGAGTTGAGTTCGGAAAAGCTCGGATCGAACCCACTTGACCAAAGACTAATCGTTACCGGCCGTCAATGCATCTCCCAATCACTCTGGAGCTACCCGCCCTTTACCGGTCGAACACGATCGAATTGGGGTTCGAGCGAATGACGCCGCCGGCCTTGCCGGCCTCCGGCAGCCAATTGTTCACGCGCTTGGGCGTCCCTGCCTTCGGCGTGGCGACTGCGGGAGATGTGTTCGGGCGCCCTTCGACCTGGGGCTGTACGACGTCTGCCGACGGTGAGAGCAACTGATCCGATGGCCTCTGGATGCGTCCGGCGAAGCTGTCGACACACCGCCTAAGCGAGACCGGATCGGTGAGCAGCGTGCAGTCGTTGACGTTGTTAATCGTCTGGGCCGCCGCCGCCCAAGGAACAAGCCCTATGACTAGGGGGGCCAGCGCCGCGAGTCTGCGGATCCCACCGGCCCTCGCCGAGATCGTGGTGCTTGTTCCGGTCGGCAACACGGCGGTCATCATCGCTTCTGGGCAGGGTTCACCTGCAGGATCTCGATGCTGTTCGGCTCCCCCGGCCTCTGTGCTTTCCGTGGCGGTACCACGGGTGGCGGGCTGGCCACCGGAGCCGGCGGGCCGGACACGGCCGCGGATTGGCCTCCCGGGCCGGGCGGCGGCGGAGCCATGCGGCCATTCAGGCGGCCGAAGCGCACGCGCACGGTCTCGATGCGCTGCGCCGCGGTATCGAACACGCACTCGTAGGTGATACGGACCCATTCGCGCTGCGGGCTCATGAACCGGATCGAGTCGCCCTTGTAGCGAATAGCGGCCTCACTCGGCGCGGGCGGATCGGCCTCTTGGAAGATTCCCCCGAAGGGACGGGTCAGCCACTCGAAGTCGAACGGCGCCTCGTTCTCGATTCGCGGGGCGCAGGCCTGCGCCGCCCGCGGCGAACAAAAATAAGAACCCACCAGACCCGAGCCGAAATAGTTTTGCAGGGTTTGGGTGTAAAAAAAAAAAAGGGGGGGGGGGGGGGGGGG
>NZ_VRUX01000176.1:0-7521 GCF_008039885.1 Methylobacterium sp. WL103 | reverse complement strand
CCCCCCCCCCCCCCCCCCCCCGCGCGCCCCCCCCCCCCCCCCCACCCCCCCCCCCCCCCCCCCCCCCCCCCCCCACCCCCCCCCCCCCCCCCCCCTTACCCCCCCGCCAGGGCCGCTTCCTCGTGCGGCTCGACATGCCGGGTTTCTGAGGCGAAGGGTTTCGCGAGGTTATTGAAGGCGACGATGCGTCATGAACTGCAAATCGGCGGGATCCTGGTCTCGCCCTTCGTCGCCTACGCGCTGGGCGCCTTCGCGATCCTGATCGCGCTGCGCTTCGTCTTCGCGCGCGTCCGCTTCAGCCGCTACGTCGCCAACCCGCCGCTCGCCGAGGCCGGGATCTACGTCTGCGTCCTCGCCCTCCTGATCGTGTTGCTGTGATGGCCGACGAAGACGACCCCAAGGCCTCGAACGGTGGCCGGGCTGGGAGCGACCATGCCGCGGCCCCCCGCGGCGATCCGCCGGCTCTGGCCGACGACCGTCCCGCCCGTGCGCGCCGCGGCCGCGTCGGCAAGGTGTTTCGCCTGGCCGCCACCGGCGTGATCCTGGTGCTGGCGTTCCTCGCCGCGACTGTGGTGTGGTCGTACTACGTCACCGCGCCGTGGACGCGCGACGGCCGGGTGCGCGTCCAGGTGGCGAGCATCGCGCCGCAGGTTTCGGGGCAGATCGTCGAGCTGCGAGTGGTGGACAACCAGACGGTGAAGCGCGGCGACGTGCTCTACGTCATCGACCCGTTCGACTTCGAGGTGAACGTCGCTTCCGCCGAAGCCGAGGTGAAGAACCGCGAGGCCGACCTCTCGGTGAAGAACGCCCAGTCGGCCCGGCGCCAGGCGCTGACCACGGTCTCGACCTCCGTCGAGGAGAAGCAGCAATATGCCGGCACGGCCAAGATCGCCGAGGCGGCCCTAGAGACCGCCAAGGCGCAGCTCTCGCAGGCCAAGACCAACCTCGGACGCACGCAGGTGAAATCGACGGTGAACGGCCGGGTCACGAACCTGCTGCTGCGCGCCGGCGACTACGCCACCACCGGCACCTCGAACATCTCGGTCATCGACACGGATTCGTTCTGGATCGACGGCTATTTCGAGGAGACCAAGATGGCGAACATTCATGTCGGCGACCCGGCCGAGATGGCGTTGATGGGCTACTCCAACCACCTGCGCGGCACGGTCGAGAGCATCACGCAGGGCATCTCCACCGCGAACGCCGCGGCGAGCACGCAGGGGCTGCCGAACGTCGACCCCGTCTACACCTGGGTGCGGCTCGCGCAGCGGGTGCCGGTGCGCATCCGCATCGCGCACGTGCCGCCAGGGGTGCCGCTGGTGGCCGGCATGACCGCGACCGTGGTGGTGGGCGAAGGCGGCGCACCGCCGCCGGCCTGGTTCATGGACCTGCGCCGCCGCGTCACCGGCGATCCGCCGGCCACGCGGGAGGCCGACGCCGACCGCCGGTGACAAGGCGGACCGGCTCTGGGCGCAGGCGGATCAGTCGATCCCGAGCTTGCTCTTCAGCAGGGCGTTGACGGCGGCCGGGTTGGCCTTGCCGCCGGTGGCCTTCATGGTCTGGCCGACGAACCAGCCGAGCAGGGTCGGCTTCTCCTTCGCCTGCTGGACCTTGTCGGGGTTCTTGGCGACGATGTCGTCTATCGCCGCCTCGATCGCGCCGGTGTCGGTGACCTGCTTCATCCCGCGCGCCTCGACGACCGCGCGCGGGTCGCCGCCCTCGGTCCAGACGATCTCGAACAGGTCCTTGGCGATCTTGCCGGAGATGACGCCCTCGCCGATCAGGTCGATGATCTGGCCGAGCTGGTCGGCGGAGACCGGCGTCGCCTCGATGCCGAGGCCTTCCTTGTTGAGGCGCCCGAACAGCTCGTTGATCACCCAGTTCGCGGCCGCCTTGCCGTCGCGCTTGGCGGCCACCGCCTCGTAGTAGTCGGCAGACGCCCGTTCGGCGACGAGCACGTTGGCGTCGTAAGGCGAGAGCCCGAAATCGGCGATGAGCCTCGCTTTCTTGGCATCCGGCAGCTCGGGGAGCCCTTCGGCGAGGGCGTCGACGTAGGCCTGGTCGAACTCGAGCGGGAGCAGGTCCGGGTCGGGGAAATAGCGGTAGTCGTGCGCCTCCTCCTTCGAGCGCATCGACCGGGTCTCGCCCTTGGACGGGTCGTACAGGCGCGTCTCCTGCGCGATCGTGCCGCCGTCCTCGATGATCGCGATCTGACGCCGCGCCTCCGATTCGATCGCCTGGCCGATGAAGCGGATCGAGTTGACGTTCTTGATCTCGCAGCGGGTGCCGAGCGGCTGGCCGGGCAGCCGCACCGAAACGTTCACGTCGGCGCGGAGCGAACCCTTCTCCATGTCGCCGTCGCAGGTGCCGAGGTAGCGCAGGATCGTGCGCAGCTTGGTCACGTAGGCGCGCGCCTCCTCGGAGGAGCGCAGGTCCGGCCGCGAGACGATCTCCATCAGCGCGACGCCGGAGCGGTTGAGGTCGACGAAGCTCTGGGTCGGGTTCTGGTCGTGCAGCGACTTGCCGGCATCCTGCTCCAGATGCAGCCGCTCGATCCCGACGGTGATCGACTCGCCGTCGAGCAGGTCGACCACGACCTCGCCCTCGCCGACGATCGGGTCCTTGTACTGCGAGATCTGATAGCCCTGCGGCAGGTCCGGGTAGAAGTAGTTCTTCCGGTCGAACACCGAGCGGTGGTTGATCTGCGCCTTCAGGCCGAGGCCGGTGCGCACGGCCTGCGCCACGCATTCCTCGTTGATCACCGGCAGCATGCCCGGCATCGCCGCGTCGACCAGCGAGACGTGGTCGTTCGGCTCGGCCCCGAACTCGGTGGAGGCGCCGGAGAACAGCTTCGAGCGGCTGGTGACCTGGGCGTGGATCTCCATGCCGATCACGACCTCCCAGTCGTGCTCGGCGCCCTTGATGAGCTTCTTCGGGTTCACGGGAGCCGTCATGCTCGGACTTTCATGGAACGGAGCGCCGGGGCGCCGCGGAGTGTCGTGGCGGTGCGCAGGCCGGTCAAGGTGCGTGCGGCCGCAGGATCTTTCGGGCGGTGAAGCCCAGGATCGACCACAGGATGGCCGCGCCGACCCGTACCGGGAAGAAGGTCGGCCCATCGTGGCTCACGGGCGCCGGCCAGGGAATGCCGATCGCGGTGACCACCCAGGAGAACAGCACCGCCGCCACGAACCCCGCGATCACCGCGACGAAGAGTTTGCCGAACTGGTCCGCCGACCAGCCGAGATAGAGGCAGACCGCGATCAGGACCGGATCGAACCCGGCCAAGATCCAGACGGTCCAGGGATAATACGGGACCGTCACCACCAGGCCTTCGGCAGCACGGTGCGCCCGGCCGCGCGCTCGATCACCTCGGCGGTGGCGAACAGCGTCTCCTCGTCGAACGGCCGCCCGATGAGCTGCAGCCCGAGCGGCAGGCCCTGGCCGTCGAGACCGGCCGGCACCGCGATGCCGGGGAGCCCTGCCATGTTCACAGTCACGGTGAACACGTCGTTGAGGTACATCTCGACCGGGTCGGCGGAGGCCTTCTCGCCGACGCCGAAGGCGGAGGACGGCGTCGCCGGCGTCAGGATGGCGTCGACGCCCGCCGCATAGGCCTCCTCGAAGTCGCGCTTGATCAGCGTGCGGATCTTCTGAGCGCGGACGTAGTAGGCGTCGTAGTAGCCGGCCGACAGCACGTAGGTGCCGATCATGATCCGGCGCTTCACCTCGCGGCCGAAGCCAGCCGCGCGGGTGTTCTCGTACATGGCGGCGATGTCACGTCCCGGCACGCGAAGGCCGTAGCGGACGCCGTCGTAGCGGGCGAGGTTCGAGGAAGCCTCGGCCGGCGCGACGATGTAGTAGGCCGGCAGCGCGAGCTTGGTGTGCGGCAGCGAGATCTCGCGGATCGTCGCGCCCGCGTCCTTCAGCCAGGCGGCGCCGTCGTCCCAGAGCTTCTGGATCTCGGCGGGCATGCCCTCGACCCGGTACTCCTTCGGGATACCGATGGTGAGGCCCTTCACGCCGCGCGAGACCGCGGCCTCGAAATCCGGCACGGGGAGGTCGACGCAGGTGGTGTCGCGGGCATCAGGCCCTGCCATCGAGCCGAGCAGGATCGCGCAGTCGCGCACCGTGCGGGCGATCGGCCCGGCCTGGTCGAGGGAGGAGGCGAAGGCCACCGTACCCCAGCGCGAGACGCGGCCGTAGGTCGGCTTGATTCCGACCGTGCCGGTGAAGGCGGCCGGTTGCCGGATCGAGCCGCCGGTGTCGGTAGCCGTGGCGCCCAGGCACAGATGCGCCGCGACCGCCGCGGCCGAGCCGCCCGACGAGCCGCCGGGGACGATCTTCGCGTCGGACCCGGTACGCCGCCACGGCGAGATCACTCCACCGTAGGCGCTGGTCTCGTTCGAGGAGCCCATGGCGAACTCGTCGAGGTTCAGCTTGCCCAGCATCACCGCGCCGTCGCGCCAGAGGTGGGCGGAGACGGCGGATTCGTAATGCGGTTCGAAATTCTCCAGGATCTTGGAGCCCGCCGTCGTGGTCACGCCTTCGGTGCAGAACAGGTCCTTGATGCCGAGCGGCAGGCCTTCGAGCGGCCCGGCCTCGCCCTTGGCGATCTTCGCGTCGGACGCCTCGGCCATCTTGAGGGCGCGGTCGGGCGTCTCCAGCAGGTAGGCGTTGAGCACGCGCGCCTTCTCCAGGGCGTCGATGTGCGCCTGCGCGATCTCGCGGGCGGAGAAGGTCTTGGCCCTCAGGCCGTCGCGCGCCTCGGCGAGGCTGAGTTCGTTGAGTTCCGTCACGCTGTTCGTCCTCGGCCGCGTGGCCGCGATGCGGGTCAGGGGCGTTCCGGCCGGCGGAGCCGGTGGACGCGGCAGATGTCGTTCACGGGCCGGCGTTTCGCGGCCCGGCCGGCCTACTCGACGACCTTGGGAACGAGGAAGTAGTGGTCCTCGGTCTCCGGCGCGTTGGCGACCACGTCGAGCGCGCGACCGCCGTCGGTGACGACGTCCTTGCGCTTCTTCATCGCCATCGGCGTCACCGAGGTCATCGCCTCGACGCCGGTCACGTCGACCGCGCTCAGCTGCTCGACGAAGGCGAGGATGGCGTTCAGCTCGCCCTGCAGCGGCGCGACCTCGTCTTCGGCCACCGCGATGCGGGCCAGATGCGCGATGCGCCGGACTGTCTTCTCGTCGACCGACATGCTGCCTGTTCGTCTTGCGCGTTCGTCTCGGAAGGTCGGGCGCCGGCAGCGGCGATTGCCGGCCCTTCCACGGTCCAGGCGCTATAGCACCGGGCTTCGCGGCGCCGCAACGCGCAGGGGGTCAGGTGACGATGTGGTTCGGGATCCCCGTGGTCTCGATGAGGATGCCGCTTGGGCGGATGGGGCGGAACTCCGCGAGGGCGAAGCCCAGCACCAGCACCTCGAAGGCGATCAGCAGCATCAGCTTGTGCTTGCGCGGCATGGCACGCCGGGCGGGCGCCTTGACGGGAGCTTGGGGGACGAACGAACCGATGGCCTGCACGATTGCCTCCGCAACGGGGTTAACGAAACCTTAACCATCGTTATGAGGGAAGCGCTGCGTCGTGCGCCAGGGCAAGTTCGGGATGCGGTTAACGCCTGTGGATGGAGCGGGGACGCGATGTGGAACACGGTGTTCGAGCGGCTTCATCCGGGGGCGCGGTCGAGCGAGGCGGAGATCGCGCGGGCGGAGGCTGAACTCGGGTTCGCGCTGCCCGAATCGTATCGCAGCTTCTGCCGCGCGTGCGGCGCCGGGCTCGCGAACGGACACTTCCGGATCGCGACGCCCCTGCCCTACCCGGCGGCCGACCTGGTGACGCGGGCCGAGATCGTCGCCGACAGCATCAACGCGGCGATCCAGGCGCTTTCCGCCGCCGACACGCCGCACCGCTTCTCGATCGAGGACGGCGACCTGTCGCGGCTGGAGCGCGCCTGCTTCTTCGGCGAGGGCGACGACGGCAGCTTCCTGTTCTGGGACGTGTCGGGCGCGGGCGAGTACCCGATCTGGGTGATGGCCCCCGACCTTGAGACCGTCCGCTTCGGCGGCGACACCCTGGACGCGTTCTTCAAGCGGACGCAGGGGCTGACGATCCTCGACGTGCTCGGCGACGGCACACCGCCGCTCGCCTCGACCTTCGAGGGCATCGAGGCGGCGGTGCTGGCGCGGGCCGGCGCGCCGGCGCAGGACGGCGCGCCGGTGTGAGCCCTTGGCGGGATGGGACACGATGGACACGGACGCGCTACGCACCTTCGCCGAGGCCTCCCGCGGCGGACCCCGGCTGATCGGCATCGATCTCGGCACCAAGACCATCGGCCTCGCGTTGTCCGACCTCGGACGACAGATCGCCTCGCCGCTTGAGACGATCAAGCGCGTGAAGTTCACGCCCGACGTGGCGCGGCTGCGGTTCCTGTGCGAGCAGCACGCGGTCGGCGGCCTGGTGATCGGCCTGCCGCTCAACATGGACGGCAGCGAGGGCGTGCGGGTGCAGTCGACGCGCTCGTTCGTGCGCAATCTGAAACCGCTCCTCGACCTTCCGGTCCTGTTCTACGACGAGCGCCTCTCGACCGCCGTCGTCACCCGCGCGTTGATCGCGGCCGACACCTCTCGGGCCAAGCGCAGCCAACTCGTCGACAAGCTCGCCGCCGCCTACATCCTGCAGGGCTGCCTCGACCGGATGCGCGGGATGGTCGAATCGGAGGACGACGACCTGGATTGAAGGCGTCACCCGACGAGCGACACCATCCCGCTGCCGTGCCGCTCGATCCGCCCGTCGAGCTCGAGTTCGAGCAGCGTCGTCTGCACCACGCGCACCGACAGGCCGGTCGCGCGGGCGATCTCGTCGGTGCCGACCGGCGTCGGGCTCAGCGCGGCGACGATCGTCTCGCGGTCGCCCACCGGCTCTGCCGGCTCCGGCGCCTCGAACGACGGCGCCGGCATTGATGAGCCGCCGTCATCGAGGTCGATCTCGTCCCAGAAATCCGGCTGGTCGGCCAGATCCGGTCGCGGCAAGGCCGGCGCCTGGTCGGGGTCGCCGCCGCGCTCGATCAGCGGCGCGATCGCGGCGAGGACGTGATCGACCTCGGCGACGAGCGTCGCGCCCTGGCGGATGAGGTCGTTGGTCCCCTCCGCCCGCGGATCGAGCGGCGAGCCCGGTACCGCGAACACCTCGCGCCCCTGTTCGAGGGCGAAGCGCGCGGTGATCAGCGAGCCCGACCGGCGCGCCGCCTCGACCACCACGGTGCCGTAGGCGAGCCCCGAGATGATGCGGTTGCGCCGCGGGAAGTCGCGTCCGCGGGGCACCCAGCCCATCGGCATCTCGGCGACAACCGCGCCGCCGGCCTCCAGGATCGACTCGACGAGGCCGGCGTGGTTGGCCGGATAGATCTTGTCGTGCCCGCCGGCGAGCACCGCGACGGTGCCGGTCGCGGCCTCGGGCTTGGCCTTCACCGAACGGTTGGCGCGGGGCTTGGGCGAGGCGGGCCTCGTCGTGGTCTCGGGCCTGGCC
>NZ_VRUX01000175.1:0-7632 GCF_008039885.1 Methylobacterium sp. WL103 | reverse complement strand
AGGCACACCGGCTGCCGCGCTTCGGTCACCAGGACCCGAAGCCGCCAGACGAGCGCATCGCGGCCGACGAGCCCGGACGCGTGGCGGGCTTCGGCGTCGCGCGGGCGGATCGTGCCGGAGCGGTTCGGCCGGATGAGGTCTCGGGCTGTCGCGAGCATCAGGGAGCGTTCCGATTCGGGCCGCCGGCGGCGGTCCCGAACCAGAGTGGCGGCAGAGGGTGAAGGTGATATTAACCCTGGGTTGTATTTAGCGCACCGGTTCCCGCGCTCATGGGCCAGGTCAGCCCGCGATGCCGGTCAGCCATTTCAGGGTGATCAGGGTGCCGGTCACCGTGAGCGCACCGCCGATCCGCGTGGCGATCTGGGCGAACGGCATCAGCGCCATCCGGTTGGAGGCCGTGAGGATCGCCACGTCGCCGGTGCCGCCCTGCCCCGAATGGCAGGCGTTCACGATCGCGGTCTCGATCGGGTACATCCCGAGCAGGCGCCCGACGACGAAGCCGGTGCCCATCAGCGTGGTCACGGTGGCGACGATGGTGATCAGGTTGGTGACGGTGAAGGCCGCCATCAGCTTGTCCCACGGGGTGAGCGCGACGCCGATGGCGAAGAGCAGCGGATAGGTCATGCCGGTCTGCACGAACTTGTAGACCACGAAGCCGCCGGCCTGGAGATGGGGCGAGACCGCGCTCGAGAGCTTGGCCAGCACCGCCAGGAACAGCATCGCCACGGGCGCCGGCAGGCCGGTGAGGTGGTGCGCCATCACGCCGAGGAGATAGAGGGTGATCGCGGTGAGCCCGGCGGCGGCGATGGTCGAGACGTCGACCTGGCCGGAATTCGCCTCCTCCTTCGCGACCGCGTCGCCGGGGAGCGTCCCGTCGTGGTCGGGCTGAAGCTTTCCCTCGCCGGTCAGGCCGGGATAGCGCTTGCCGACGAAGTTCAGGGTGCCCGAGAGGATGATCGCCGTGAGGCTGCCGAGCATCACCGGCGGCAGCACCTGGGCGAACACGTCGCCCTGCGGCTGGCCGAGGATCTGGGCGTAGCCGATCGAGAGCGGGATCGCGCCCTCGCCGACGCCGCCGGCCATGATCGGCACGACGATGTAGAAGAAGGTGTGGTGGGCGCCCAGGCCCAGCATCGTCCCGACCAGCGTCCCGACCGCGGCCGCGACAACCGAACCCACAGCCAGCGGCACGAAGATCTTCAGGAAGCCCTTGATCAGGACGTCCCGGTCCATCCCGAGGATGGAGCCGACGATGATCGCCGCGATGTAGATGTAGAGGAAGTTGGTGAACTTCGTGAAGTCGACGATCGCCTTCTCGACCTGCGGCGGGATCAACTTGTAATAGACAAGCGCCGACGGCACGAAGGTCGCGAAGATCGCCCCCGCGCCGATGTTGCGCAGGATCGGCAGCCGCTTGCCGATCTCGGCGCAGGTGAAGCCGCCGAGCACCAGCACGGCGATCATCGTCGGGCCGTCGGGGCGGATCTCGCCCTCGGCGGTCAGGATCGCCAGGAGCACCGCGACGATCACATAGATCGGCAGCGGAATGATGCCGATCTGGGTGTCGACCAGCCGCCACCAGCCGAGAGGCCAGAACCGGCGCGACGGCTCCGAGGCCGAGACAGGTCGATCCGCGAGCGGCGGTGAGGTGAGGCGCGTCACGGGGTTTCCTCCGAAGATCCGGCCTCTTGGCGGGCCGGTCCAGTCCTGCCGCCGGCGGCGACCTGCCGGGCGTGCGGCACATCGAGATCGGATCGCGGACGGATGAGACCGCGTTCGGTCCGACTCGGGCGGGCCGGACGTTGCCGGCGACGCTTTGATCTCATCCCGAAGCGGCTTCGAAGGTCAATGCCTCCCGCACGTGCCGGTGGAGAGACCGCCGCGACTGTCTCAAACCTGCGACGACGCGCACGGCCCGGCACGAAAAAGGCCCGGCTGCGGCAGCCGGGCCTCGATCGTGCCGTGGGTCTCTCGAAGCCCCGCGTCGCGCGGTTCCCTCGGGGACCGCGCGACGTCTCTGCCTGACTTAGAAGTCGCGCTGGACGCGGGCGCGGACCTGGAAGACGTCGTCGCTGGTGGTGGTGCGCACGAACCCGCCGGCGTTGATCGCGGCGACACGGGCGACCGAGTAGGCGGTCGGATCCTTGTCGGTGTCGATCACGCGGCCGTTCTTGACGCCGATCTGGGTGTAGAAGCCTTCCACTCCGATATCGAGGTCCTTGACCGGCGACCAGATCAGGCTCGCGCCGGCGACGAACTGGTAGGTGTCGCGAAGCGCCTGGCTGAGATTGTAGAACCGGGTGCCGGGGGCGCCAACCGAGTTGGCGCCGAAGTTGACGGTGTTGAGGCTGTTGTAGAGCGCGTAGGCGTTGCCCTGGCCGGCGCGGGCGCCCGCCGTGAACGACTGTTCGCCGTAGGAGCCGAAGAAGGCCGAACGCCACTCAGGCGACCAGTAGTGCAGATACGAAGCGACGGCGGTGAAGCTGTCGGAGGTCGAGAGCTGACCGGTGAAGGGATTGATCACCGCGTCAGAGAAGTACTGCGCGAACTTCTGGCCCTGGATGGTGGTGGTGCTCTGCGTGAACGAGCCGGTGTACGAGGAGTAGCCGGTGTAGAGCTGCGCACCGTTGCCGTAGGCGCCCTGCAGGTAGAGGGTGTCGCCGGGGGCGATGAACGGCATGTTGACCTTCACGCCGCCCTGCACGGCGTAGCCGTAGGTGTTGTCGGTGTGGGCGATGCTGACGTTCGTGCCGGCACCGGTGCCGGCGCCTGCAGCGACGTTGCCGACGTTCAGCTCGTGCACGGCGGCCGAAAGCTGGGCCGAGCCCCAAGCGGCGTCGTATCGGACAGCGCCGACGAAGTCGGGCATCCGGCTGCGCTCGATCGCATCGATGGTGCTGTAGCGGGTCGGGGTCACGCCGGTGTAGCCGATGAAGACGGGAACCGGCGAGCTGCCGAGCAGCAGGCCCGAGTTGGCGAGCGCCGAGTTGGTGGTGACGTTCGAGACGTTGATCGTCGGCGAGAAGATCGGCGTGCGGCGATAGGCCGGGTCTTCCATCGAGATCGTTGCCGAGAAGCCGTTGCCGAGCGTCGCGGTGTAGGCGGCGAGGTTGGTCGAGGCCATGTCGGAGCCGGCGGTGGCACCGGCGAACTCGAAGTCGTGGGCGTAGAAGTCGAAGAACGACGCGGCGCGACCGGCGGTGAAGCCGGCGAACTGCACGAAGGCCTTGTCGACGTTCGAGTACTGCTGCAGGCGGCCGAAGCCGTCGACGCCGGTGGCGGCGAAGGCCGTGCCCTGGCGCTGCTGGGTCCCGGAGGTGCCGACGCCCGAGTAGCCGGAGCGGCTGCCGGCATCGAGGCGGATGAAGGCGCGGAGCGTGCCGTAGGCGGTCTGGGTGCGGGCATCGACGTTGATGCGCATGCGGCCCTGGTAGCCGGTCAGGTCGCCGTTGCCGGCGGCGCGGGAGTAGCTGGCCTGGTAGCCGGCCTCGAGGCGGGCGCGGCCCGAGAGACGGATGCAGGTGTCGGTGCCGGGGATGTAGAAGAAGCCGGCGCCGTAGGCGGTGCAGACGCGGACGTATTCGATCGGGGCGGCCTTCTTGACCGGCAGATCGGCAGCCTGGGCGCCGGCGACGGCGGCGAAGCCGGCGGCCGAAGCGAGCAGGGTGCTCTTCAAGAGCGACATAGATATCTCCAAAAGCTTCGAGACCCGAGGATCGTACGGTCGCGCGGCCGGGGCCGATCGCGACGTACGTTTCTTGTGCGGCCCGCTTTTTGGGTGCGGGCTCATCGGGCCCGCTTTTGCGATGCCCCCAGTGCCCGATCACTGTGTGCGAACCGGTTCCCCCGAGCAATGTCGAATCGTCCGCCAAGACCTCGTGCGACGCCGCTGTTGCATGACGGCAACGAATCGACTGGCCTTTAGCCAGCTTGCTGACGGATGTAGCAATCTGTTTCGCCCATCCCGTCGCGGAACGCGTCGAAACACAGATCCGGACCGCACTTCGCATTCCGATTGTGCGCAATGTCGTTCTTTCGATCTGCGGCATGCTTCGGATCGTGATCTTGCACGTCGCGTCGTGGCCTCACCGCGTTTGGCCCTCGTGGCGTATGGCGGCGAATACCTGATTTCAGCGAGTTAGATACGAGAACTTAGGCATTTACTAATAATTAAGTTAACTTTATTGTCGAGTAAGAATTGACGATCATAGTCTAGGCCGGCATCTTGGATTCGCTTCAGATGGTGTTGCGTATGATGATTTCCTCTCAAGACATCCGCGAGACCCTCGGCGGGATCGAGTCCCTCTCCGGCCAAGTGGACCGGCTCTCGGACGACGACGATCTGTTCGACAAGGGGCTGTGCTCCTTCGGATCCGTGCAGCTGATGCTGGCGCTCGAGGAGCGCTTCAACATCGAGTTCCCCGATCATCTGCTGAACCGCACCTCGTTCGCGACGATCCGGGCGATCCGCAGCACCGTCACGACGATCGTCGAGCCGGTGGACGCATGAACGCGCTCGCCCAGATGAGCGCGCTCGCCGAACGCATCGCCGCCGACCCCGCCCCGGGCGAAACGATTCCTCCCGAGCCGGTTCTCGACGAATCGCGCCTTCCCGCGCCGACCTTCGCCGAGCGCATGCGCCGGGTGGCGCAGGTGGCGGCGCTCCATGCCGACGCGGTCGACCGCGACGGGCGGTTCCCCGCCGAGGCGGTGGCGGCCCTGCGCGCGGAGCGGCTGCTCGGGATCCAGATCCCCGAGGCCCTGGGCGGCGAGGGCGCCGACATGAGCCGGATGGCCGAGGTGTGCTTCAGCCTGGGGCAGGCCTGCGCCGCCACCGGGATGGTGTTCGCGATGCACCAGATCAAGGTCGCGAGTCTGGTCACCCACGGGGCCGAGAGCCCCTGGCACCGCGCGCTGATGCAGCGGGTGGCGGAGCGGCAGCTGCTCGTCGCCTCGGCGACCACCGAGGGCGGCATCGGCGGCGACCTGCGCAACAGTTTCTGCGCCGTCGAGGCCGAGGGCGACGTGTTCGCCTTCCGCAAGGACGCCACCGTGATCTCCTACGGCGCCCACGCCGACGTGATCCTCGCCACCGGCCGGCGCCATCCCGAGGCCGCCTCCTCCGACCAGGTCCTGGTCGCGTTGACGTCCGACCAGTTCACCCTGGAGCGCACCAGCCGCTGGGACACGCTCGGCATGCGCGGCACTTGCAGCGACGGCTTCGTGCTCGCCGCCCGCGACGTGCCGGTCGCCCAGATCCTGCCCAAGCCCTTCGCCGAGATCGCGGCCCAGTCGATGCTGGCCGCCTCGCACCTCCTGTGGAGCAGCGTCTGGTTCGGGATCGCGAGCCATGCGCTCGACCGGGCGCGGACCTTCGTGCAGGCCGAGGCCCGCCGCCGGCCGGGCACGGTGCCCCCCGGCGCCCTGCGCCTGGCCGAGGCGACGAGTTCGCTGCAGGCGATGAAGGGGACGATCCAGGGCGGCCTGCGCCACTACGAAGAGGCGCAAGGGTCGCCTGCGGCGCTCGGTTCGATCGGCTTCGCGATCGCCCTGAACAACGTCAAGACCACCGCCTCGACCATGGCGGTGTCCATCGTGCAGGTGGCGCTCGGGATCGTCGGCATCGCCGGCTACAAGAACGGCACCCCGTTCAGCCTCGGCCGGGCGCTGCGCGACGTGCTCTCGGCGCCGCTGATGATCAGCAACGACCGTATCCACAGCAACACGGCCAACCTTCTGCTGGTGCAGAAGGGCGGCGGCAAATTCCTGGGCGCGTGATGGACAGCTTGGCCGATCCCACCTCCACGCCGTTCGAGGCGCTGCCGTCCGCCGGGGACGAGGCGGAACCGCGTTCCTTCCTCGACCGCCTGTTCGACCGGGGCCATCTGGTACGCACCGGGATCGACGGCCTCTATGGCCGCGGCGGCGACTTCGAGAGCGTGGTCGAGGCGCTGGATGCCCTCGTCTCCCGCCTCGGCGCGGCCGACGGGGCCGAGCGGATGCGCTTCCCGCCGGGGATGAGCCGCCCGGCCTTCGAGCGCAGCGGCTACCTCAAGGGCTTCCCCAACCTGGCCGGCACCGTGCACAGCTTCTGCGGCGACGAGGCCGCCCATGCGCGTCTCCTCGCCTGCGTCGAGGCCGGAAAGGACTGGACCGAGGACCAGGCCTGCACCGACATCGTTCTGACGCCGGCCGCCTGCTACCCGCTCTATCCGGTGGCCGCCGCCCGCGGTCCCCTCCCCGCCGAAGGCCTGCTGTTCGACCTGCAATCCTACTGCTTCCGCCACGAGCCCTCGGTCGAGCCGACCCGGATGCAGATGTTCCGCATGCGCGAATACGTCCGCATGGGCTCGCCCGAGCAGGTGCTGGCCTTCCGCGAGGTCTGGCTGGAGCGCGGCACCGCGATGATGCGCGACCTAGGCCTGCCGCTGGCGGTCGACCCGGCCAACGACCCGTTCTTCGGGCGCGCCGGGCGGATGCTGGCCAACAACCAGCGCATGCAGGGGCTGAAGTTCGAGCTCAACGTGCCGGTCAACAGCACGGAGCAGCCCACCGCCTGCCTGAGCTTCAACTACCACCAGGACCATTTCGGCAGCACCTGGGAGATCGGCCAGGCCGACGGCGCGGTCGCCCACACGGCTTGCGTCGGGTTCGGCCTGGAGCGGATCACGCTGGCGCTGCTGCGCCACCACGGCCTCGACCTCGCCGCCTGGCCGGCGGACGTGCGCAAGCAGCTCTGGGGCTAGGATCGGTGTCGGCCGCCCTCGCCCTCGTCCACGATGCCGCCTCGGCGCCCGCCTCGCATCCGCTCCACGCCCAGGACCGCGCGTGGCCGGAGACCAACTGCTACGTCGACCTCTGGATCGAGCTGCTGCACGGGCGCGGGTTCGAGCCGGAGGCGATGCTCGGCTTCACCCTGCGGCAGGACTTCGAGGGCGACCAGTTCACCTTCTTCAAGCCGTCCATGGCCGACATCGAGGCGCTGTACGGCTTGCGCCTCGAGGAACTCGCCGTCTACGGCGGGCTCGAGCGCCACGCCGCAATCCAGGCCGCCCGCGGCTGCCCGGTGCTCGTCGAGGTCGACGCGATCCACCTGCCCGACACCGTCGGCACCACCTACGGCCGCGACCACGCCAAGACGACGATCGCGATCCTCGCGCTCGACGAGCGGCGTCGCACCCTCGACTACCTTCACAATGCCGGCCGCTTCCAGCTCTCCGGCGCCGACTACGACGGGATCTTCGGCCCCACCCTGCTGCCGCCCTACGCCGAGTTCGTGAAGGTGGTGGCCCCGCCCCTGCCACCCGGCGCCCTGCGGACGGCCGCCCGCACGATGCTGGGCGCGCACCGCGCGCGCGCGCCGAAGACGAACCCCGTGCGCGCCTTCCGCGACGCGCTGGCGGGGACCGGAGAGGATCTGGTGCGCCAGCCCCTGTCGGTGTTCCACAGCTACGCCTTCAACACCACGCGCCAGCTCGGGGCGAACTTCGAGCTCCTCGGCAGCCACCTCGCTTGGCTCGACGCCTCGGGCCTCGCCGAACTCGGCGCGACCGCCGAGGCGGCGACGCGCCTGGCGCAGGAGACCAAGGCGTTCCAGTTCCAGCTCGCCCGCGCCTTCGGCCGCCGCAACGC
>NZ_VRUX01000174.1:0-7646 GCF_008039885.1 Methylobacterium sp. WL103 | reverse complement strand
GGTCGCGTGCCTGCTCGTCGGCGCTCCCGCGACGGAAGCGCTCGACGCCAGCGTCCGCACGCCGGTGCCCGAGAAGAACTACCGCAGTGCCAAGGACGCGCTGCGGGCGGGCGTGCGCGAGTACAACGCCGGCGACAAGGAGGGCGCGGCCCGCGCGCTCGAATACGCCGCCGACCAGGGCCACGCGCTGGCCCTGTGGAAGCTCGGCCGGATGTACGCCGAGGGCGACGGCGTCCCGCACGACGACCTCAAGGCGTTCGAGTTCTTCTCGCGGATCGCCGATTCCGGCACCGACGACGGGCCCGACGCGCAGACCTCGGCGGTGACGGCGAGCGCCTTCACCGCGCTCGGCAGCTACTTCCTCGACGGGATCAAGGGCACCTACGTGCGCGCGAACCCCGAGCGGGCCTACGACATGTTCAACTACGCCGCGTCGTACTTCGGCGACCCGAACGCGCAGTACAACCTCGCCCGGCTCTACCTCGACGGCACCGGCGTCGAGGCCGACGCGCGCCAGGCCGCGCGCTGGTTCAACCTCGCCGCCGAGAAGGGCCACCACCCGGCCCAGGCGCTCCTGGGCGACATGCTGATGACCGGCATGGGCGGCGTGCCGGTACAGCGCGTCCGCGGCCTGATGTGGCTGTCGCTCGCCCGCGACGGCGTCGAGGGCCGCAAGGACGCCTGGATCGTCGCGCTCTACGAGAAGAACTGGGCGGCAGCCAGCGACGAGGATCGCGCCGAGGCGCAGGCCCAGGTGCAGACGGTCGGCTCGATCAAACGCCGCCGCTAAAGCTCCGGCCGGGCAATCGCTCGAAAGCGCTTGCCCTGTTTTTTTGCAGCCTCAATCGCCGGCGCCCGCCTCCGCGGGCTCAGGCTTTCGCTGCGCTCGACGCTTTTCAGGACCAAGGTCCTGAAAAGCCCGCTCCGCGGGGCGCTCTTCGCGCCCTGAAGCCGCCGAACGCGGCTTCAGGCGATCCGACGACCCCGATCAGCCCTTGCGCGCGGCCATGGCCGTGACGAAGGACGGGCGCGCCAGGATGCGGTCGACGTAGGCCGCGAGCTTCGGCCAGCGCGCGGCGTCGACCTTCGCCTCCGCGAGGTGGAAGTTGTAGAAGCCGGCGGCGATCGAGATGTCGGCGATCGAGAACGCGTCGCCCGCGAGGTATTCGCCCGCGATCTCGCCCTCGAGGTGGTCGAACAGCGGCGGCAGGTCCGTGTCGAGCGACTTGACGACCAAGGCCTCGTCGCACGGCTTGCCCATCATGGTCGGCTTCATCACCCGCTCGCGGAACGCCACGATCAGCGGGCTGAACAGCTCGGTGTCGCCGAACTTGTCGAACCAGATCGCGCGGCCGAGCGCCTTCGCGTCGGCGGGCATCAGCGCCGGCTCGGGGTGCTTGCGCTCCAGGTACCAGAGGATCGCCGAGGAATCGGCGAGCTTGAAGCCGTCGTCGTCGATCGCGGGGATCTTGCCGAGCGGGCTCGCCGCCTGGAACGCCGCGTCGGGCGCGTGGAACATGCAGGGCACGTGCTCGTAGGATGCGCCCTTCTCGGCAAGCGCGACGAGGATCTTGCGGACGTAGGGCGAATAGCCGGTGCCGTAGACGATCATGCTGGTTCTGGACCCGTTGGGTTGTCGGAAGCGCCAAGCCCCTACCACGAATTGGGACGAACCTTCCCTGGTGCCGGCTCATGCGGCCATTCGACCGTTCGGCCGGAACTTGGCCGTACGAGCTCGGGCTTAACCGTACGAGCCCGCGCCACGCGGGTCCTGCGATTCCCCCGTCACGAAAGGATTTTCATGAAAGCGCTGTGCTGGCACGGCAAGGGCGACATCCGCTGCGACACGGTTCCCGATCCGCGGATCGAGGATGCCCGCGACATCATCCTCAAGGTGACGTCCTGCGCCATCTGCGGCTCGGACCTCCACCTGATGGACGGCCAGATGCCGACCATGGAGGCGGGCGACGTGCTCGGCCACGAGTTCATGGGCGAGGTCGTCGAGGTCGGCCAGGGCTTCACCAAGTTCAAGAAGGGCGACCGCGTCGTCGTGCCGTTCAACATCAATTGCGGCGAGTGCCGGCAGTGCCGGCTCGGGAACTGGTCGGTCTGCGAGCGCTCGAACCGCAACGGCGCCATGGCGGCGGCGCAGTTCGGCTACCCCACCGCGGGCCTGTTCGGGTACTCGCACCTCACCGGCGGCTATGCCGGGGGCCAGGCCGAGTACGTCCGCGTGCCGATGGCCGACGTGGCGCCGATGCTGGCGCCCGAGGGCGTCGACGACGAGTCGCTCTTGTTCCTCACCGACATCCTGCCGACCGGCTGGCAGGGCGCCGAGCATTGCGAGATCAAGGGCGGCGAGGTCATCGCGGTCTGGGGTGCGGGTCCGGTCGGCCTGTTCGCGATCCAGTCGGCCAAGATCATGGGCGCCGAGCGCATCATCGCCATCGACACGGTGCCGGAGCGCCTTGCGCTCGCCCGCACCTACGGCGCCACCGACATCATCGACTACGCCAAGGAGGACGTGTTCGAGCGGATCAAGGAGATCAGCAAGGGCGAGGGCGCCGACGGCGTCATCGACTGCGTCGGCATGGAGGCCAGCGCCGGCCACGGCGTCGCCAGCCTCGTCAACACCCTGCAGGAGAAGCTCACCTCGACCGAGCGGCCTTACGCGCTGATGGAGGCGATCAAGGCGGTGCGGCCCTGCGGCATCGTCTCGGTGCCCGGCGTCTACGGCGGCCCGATCCCGGTCAACATGGGCATGATCGTCCAGAAGGGCCTGACCATGAAGAGCGGGCAGACGCACGTGAAGCGCTACCTGGAAACGCTGACCAAGCTGATCCAGGCGGGGAAGATCGACATGACGTCGATGATCACCCACCGCTCCACCAACCTCGCCGACGGGCCGGACCTCTACAAGACGTTCCGAGACAAGAAGGACGGCTGCGTGAAGGTCGTGTTCCACCCGAACTGAGCGTTCGGGCGGCGGATCGCCTCCGGGTGGATCACGCCGCCCGCTTGTTCGCCGTCGGCGCGAAGTGGCCGAGGTAGCGCGTGCCGATCGCCGTCACCGGCAGCACGACGAAGACGTCGGTGGTGCCGAACTGGCGGTCGATCACCGCCCCGTCGCCGAAGGTGGCCCCGACGCGGAGGTACCCCTTGATCAGCGGCGGCAGCGCCTGAAGCGCCGCCTTCGGCTCGATCGCCTCGCGGTCGAGCCGGTCCATCGCCACGTAGCGCTCCGGCAAGGCGCGGGCGCACCAGCCCTCGGGGGCGCGGGCGTGGTGGTGCAGGAAGCTCAGGGGCAGCGCGAGGCGGGCCGGATCGGTGCCGTCGAGGCTTGCGCAGCCGATCAGCGCGTCGACGCGGTGGTGCAGGACGTAGGCGTAGATGCCGGCCCAGAGCAGCTCGACGGTGCGCTTGGTGCGATAGGGCTTCAGCACGCAGGAGCGGCCGAGCTCGAGCAGGCGCTTGCCGGGATGCGCGGCGAGCAGCGGCGCGATGTCGAACTCGGAGGCCGAGTAGAAGCCGAAGTTGCGCTCGGCCGCCTCGCCGCGGAGCAGGCGATAGGTGCCGACCACCTTCGGGCGCGCCTTCCGGAACGGCTTGGCGTCGGTCGCGGCGTGGTCGATCACCAGGAGGTGGTCGCAGACCGCGTCGTAGGCGTCGACGTCGCGCCGCGACAGCATCGCCATGCCGGTCGGAATCGCCGACATCTCCTCGTAGAACACTTGGTAGCGCAGCCGCTGCGCCCGGCGGATCTCGGACTTGCGGGTCGCGAGGCAGACTTCGAGGTTGCCGATGCGGCCGAGGCTCGGGCCCAGCTCCGGCAAGGCGTTACCCGCCCCCTTGGCCTTGAAGCGGATCGGGGTGGCGCCGGGCGGGATCAGGCTGCGGCCGCCGAAGCCGGGCAGCGTCCCGTCGGCCGACTTGCGCTTCAGCTTCGCGATCGGCGACTCGACGTTGTCCCACCCGTTGGCCCGGATCGCGTCCCAGGCCGCGGAGGCCCCGCGCGTAAACTTCGCGACCATGGTCGACGCCTTCCGGGGCTTTCCGAACGCGCCCCCGCGGGGCGACCGGCTCCAGGCCCTGGAACCGGACACAACCACGAAGCCCGCACGCTTTTATGACAGGCCCGCGCCGACGCCCGTGCACGCCCCGCGAGGCCGCCGAAAACGCCCCGCGAGGCCGCCGAAAACGCCCCGCGAGGCCGCCGGTCGTCCGGTCTCAGACGAACTGGTTGAGGCCGGGGACCGAGCCGACGATCGGCCCCATCACGTCCTCGCCGGCCTTCTCGCGGCCGTAGGCGAACAGCTCCTGGCCGAGCGGCTGCATCTGGCCCATCGGCACGCCGGCCGACATCAGCTTCTGGCCGAGCGCCATCACGCCGCCGCCCATCATGCCGCCGAGCATGCCCATCAGGCCGCCGCCGCCGCCCTCTTCGGCGTTCGAGGTGGCGACCAGGGACTCGGAGCCCGGCATCGACGCCATCAGCTGGCTCACCTCGGTGGCGGGGCCTTCCTTCTGGAGGAAGGCCAGGATGTGCCCGATCGCGGTCTGCGCCGTCGCGGCATCGAGGCCCGTGCGGTTGGTCACGCGGGCGATGAGTTCTTCCATGGTCGGCAGCTCCCGAGGGTGTTTCCTCGTCATTCGGGCCTGGACGCGCGGAAATCAAGCCGAACGCCCGCGCATCTGGCAAAGCCGGCCTCCGGCGCCCATAACCGTGACGATCGGCGCGAAGGGGATTGGGCGGATGGCGGGCGACGGCAGCATCCTGGTTGGAAAGAGTCCCCAGAAAGCGGGGCCGCCGAAGCCGGAGGTGCTGACGCTCAAGCTCGCCAACCGGCACGGTCTGGTGGCCGGCGCGACCGGCACCGGCAAGACCGTCACCCTGCAGGTGATGGCCGAAGGCTTCTCGAACGCCGGCGTCCCGGTCTTCGCGGCCGACGTGAAGGGCGACCTGTCGGGGCTGGCCGCGGCCGGCGAATCCAAGCCCGTCTTCGTCAAGCGCGCCGAGGAACTCGGCATCGCCTACGAGCCCGACCGCTTTCCAACGGTGTTCTGGGACCTGTTCGGCGAGCAGGGCCACCCGATCCGCTGCACCGTGACCGAGATGGGGCCGCTGCTGCTGGCACGCCTCCTCGAACTCAACGACACGCAGGAGGGCGTACTCAACATCGCCTTCCGCGTCGCCGACGAGAACCAGTGGCCGGTGATCGACCTGAAGGACCTGCGCGCGCTGCTGGCCTTCTGCTCGGAGAACCTCAAGACGATCTCGGGGACCTACGGCAACGTCTCGGCAGCCTCGGTCGGCGCGATCCAGCGCCAGCTCCTGATGCTCGAGAACCAGAACGCCGACCGCTTCTTCGGCGAGCCGGCCCTGAACCTCGAAGACTTCATGCGGACCGACCGCGACGGGCGTGGGTTCGTCAACATCCTGGCCGCCGACAAGCTGATGCAGCGGCCCCGGCTCTACGCCTCGTTCCTGCTGTGGATGCTCTCCGAGCTGTTCGAGCAGCTGCCCGAGGTCGGCGACCTGGAGAAGCCGAAGCTGGTGTTCTTCTTCGACGAGGCGCACCTGCTGTTCAACGATGCGCCGAAGGCGCTGCTGGACGCGGTCGAGCAGGTGGTGCGGCTGATCCGCTCGAAGGGCGTCGGCGTCTACTTCGTGACGCAGAACCCTCTCGACGTGCCTGAGACGGTGCTGGGCCAGCTCGGCAACCGGGTGCAGCACGCGTTGCGCGCCTTCACCCCCCGCGACCAGAGGGCCGTGAAGGCGGCCGCCGAGACGTTCCGGCAGAACCCCGGCTTCGACGTGGCGGAGGCGATCACCCAGCTCGGCGTCGGCGAGGCCCTGGTCAGCTTCCTGGAGCCGAAGGGCACGCCCTCGGTGGTCGAGCGCGCCCTGATCGCCCCGCCGCAGGGTCGCGTCGGGCCGCTGACGCCGGCCGAGCGCGCCGACCTGATCGCCAAAAGCCCGCTGCGCGGCAAGTACGACGAGGCGATCGACAGCGAGAGCGCCTACGAGATGCTCGCCAAGCGCAAGAACCTCGACGCCGCCCCGGCCGAGGCGGCGCAGGCCTCGGAGGGGGGCCTCGGCGGCCTGCTCGGCGGCATCGTGGGCAGCGTCTTCGGCAAGCCCGCCGCCAAGGCCGGCCGAAAGGCCCCGCAGAGCCTCGCCGAGCAGGTCGTTTCGAACGCCGCGCGCTCGATGGCCCGCAGCGTCGGCACCCAGGTCGGCAACGCCATCCTGCGCAACGTGCTCGGCGGGTTGATGAAGCGGTAGCGCCGGGGCCGGCCCCGCGCTGGCCGCGTCAAGTCAGAGGCAGGGATCGTCCGCCGCCTCGAGCCGGCCCGACGCGATGGCGGCGAGGAAGGCCTCGTAGTCGGAAGCGTTCCGGTCGCCGTAGGCGTGGGCCCAGTCGGCCAGGGCCTCGCGCAGGTCCGCATGCCGGTCCTTGCCGCAATAGCCGGCGATGGCGGCGGCGTCGCCGGTGCGGGCATGCGCGCGGGCGAGCAGGGCGCCGTAGGCCCAGGAGAAGTACAGCAGCGGCTGCCCGGTCATGCACGAGACCGGGATCTCGCCCTTCATGTTCTTCATCTGCCGCACGTAGAACGGGCGGTCTTCGATCGTGGTCCAGCCGAGCAGCGGGTCTCCGACGCCCTGGAGCAGGCGCTGGCCGTAGATCACCCGCTCGCCCTCGTGGCTGGCATAGGGCTCGGGCATGCCGGGCAGGTAGGGGGCGTGGGCCGGGCGCACGGCCTCCTTCACCTGCAGGAAGAGCACGTCCTGGTCGGAGTTGCCGCAGAGCAGCGCCACGTAGGCGCGGGTCCCGACGCTGCCGACCCCGACGACCCGGTGGGCGACGTCGACGACGTGGTAGCGGCTCAGCATGAACCGGCGCTCGCGCGGCAGCGTCTCGGCGTAGTGCTCCAGCCCCGTGATCACCGCCTCGCGGGTCTCGTCGTCGACCCCGGTGAGGATCGGGGCTTCCTCGCGAAAGCGCCAGCCGCCGTCGACGCGGCGCTCGCCGACGCGGGCGAGCAGGCTCTGGTTGTTCTTCTTGCGCGCCTTCTCCACCGCCTTGCGCACCACCGCCTGCGACGCCTCGTCGATCCGGACGCCCGAGACGTCGAGCCGGTCGGCGCGGGTCGCCTGCTGCCAGACGTCCAGCGAGCCCTGGGGCGCGAGGTCCAGCATCGTGTGCTGGTAGCCGCCGACCGCCGCCATCACCGCCTGCCGCCGCGCCTCGGCCGGAACCGCATCCTCGCGGGCGGCGACCTCGATGCTGGCGACGAGCCGTTTCAGGTCCCACTCCCACGGGCCGATCGTCACCTCGTCGAAGTCGTTGAGGTCGAGCACGACGTCGCCCTGCGGCGTCCCGAACAGGCCGAAGTTCGAGATGTGCGCGTCGCCGTTCATCACCACGTTGATGTCGCTGCGCGGGCCGTGCGCGAGGTCCCAGGCCATGACGTGGGCGGCGCCGCGCAGGAACGCGAAGGGCGAGCTCGCCATGCGCGCCACCCGCAACGGGACGAGCCTCGGCTGGCGGCCTTCGTGCGCCCCCACGATCAGGTCGACGGGGTCCGGCCGGTCGGAGGGAAGGTCGAGGGCGGCGTGGGCTTCGTGCGGCACGGCCTCGCGC
>NZ_VRUX01000173.1:0-7669 GCF_008039885.1 Methylobacterium sp. WL103 | reverse complement strand
CCGTCGGCCGGGGCGCTCGCGGCCTCGGTCGGCCTGTCGGCCTCGCGGTTCCAGCACCTGTTCACCGACGCCGTCGGGGTGCCGTTCCGGCGCTATCGGGCCTGGCTGCGGATGCGCCGGGCGATCGGTGCGGTGATCGACGGCAACAACTTCACCGGCGCCGCGCATGCGGCCGGCTTCGCCGACCAGGCCCATTTCGCCCACGATTTCAGGCGGACCTTCGGCGCCCCCGCTTCGCTCAGCCTTCGCGACATCCGGCGCTGACGACGGGTCGGTCCGCCGGCTCGCGATACGCCGCCAGCACGAAGACCCGGATCGCCGAGGACAGGTTCTGGCCGTTCCGCTCGGCGTCGATCGCGCCGATCAGCGCCTGGACGGACTTTTCGCGCGCCGCTGCGATCTCGCCCAAAGCCGTCCAGAACGGGTCCTCCAGGGACACGCTGGTGCGGTGGCCGGCGATCATCACCGAGCGCTTGGTGATGGTCATCGGGCGCGCCTTCTCCGTCCAGCGCACGGGAAACGGTAGTCGTCCATTTCGTCACGGCATCTGATGACGCGCGGGTTCCCCTCTCCCCGCGTGCGGGGAGAGGCCCGGCTGCACCTTGTCGTGCAGCCGGCAAGCGTCGGCGAAGCCAAAGCGACGGTGAGGGCGCGCGAACGAAAAAGCCTCCTCCGGATCGGCCCCCTCACCGTCGGCTGCCGCCTCGCCACCACGACGACGAGGTCGTCGCGTCCCTCTCCCTGCAAGCGGGGCGAGGGGATGCGCGCAGATCGAAACGCCAGAAGCAGCGATGTGCGAATCCTGTCGCTCGCACAGGGGTCGAGAAGGGGCACCGCGTCACGTGTCCGAATCTGGCCCGACGAGCTTGTGGCCCTCGTGGCGGGCCACCTCGATGGCTGTCTTGCGCTCCTGCAGGGTCCGGGCCTTCTTGGGGCGGCCGAAGGCGATGCGGTTGTCCTCCGCCTTGGCGTCCTTCTCGACCCGCAGGCGCGCCTTGCGGGCCTGGCGCAGGTTGATGATCTCGGCCATCGCGTCGATCTCCCGTTCGAGCGGGCGCCTACTCGGCGCTCGGGGCCAGCATGGTCTCGGGACGCACCACGCGCTCGAACTCGGCTTCGGTGACGTAGCCGAGGCGTAGCGCCTCCTCCTTCAGGGTGGTGCCGCGCTTGTGCGCGGTCTTGGCGATCTCGGCGGCCTTGTCGTAGCCGATCGAGGGGGCGAGCGCGGTCACCAGCATGAGCGAGCGGCTCATCAGGTCGGCGATCCGGTCCTCGTTGGCCTTGATGCCGACGACGCAGTTGTCGGTGAAGCTGACCGCCGCGTCGGCGAGCAGGCGGATCGATTGCAGCACCGCGTTGGCGATCACCGGTTTGAACACGTTGAGCTCGAAGTTGCCCTGGCTGCCGGCGAAGCTCACCGTGGTGCCGTTGCCGATCACCTGGGCGCAGACCATCGTCAGCGCCTCGCACTGGGTCGGGTTGACCTTGCCCGGCATGATCGACGAGCCCGGCTCGTTCTCCGGCAGCGACAGTTCGCCCAGGCCCGAGCGCGGGCCGGATGCCAGCAGGCGGATGTCCTGCGCGATCTTGAACAGGCCGGCGGCCAGCGCCGAGAGCGCACCTTGGGTGAAAACCAGGGCGTCGTGGGTCGCCAGCGCCTCGAACTTGTTGGCGGCCGAGGTGAAGGGCAGGCCGGTCAGCTCTGCGACCTTGGCGGCGAAACGCTCGGCGAATTCGGGATGCGCGTTGAGGCCGGTGCCCACCGCCGTGCCGCCCTGCGCCAGCGCAAGCACGCCGGGCAGCGTCGCCGCGATGCGCGAGCCGCCGAGCGCGACCTGCGCGGCATAGCCGGAGAATTCCTGGCCGAGCGAGACCGGGGTCGCGTCCTGCAGGTGGGTGCGGCCGATCTTGACGATCGATTCGAAGTCCTTCGCCTTCGCGTCGAGCGCCGCATGAAGGTGGGTCAGCGCCGGCATCAGGCGGCCGGTGATCTCGCGCGAGACCGCGATGTGCATCGCCGTCGGGAACACGTCGTTCGAGGACTGGCCGCGGTTGCAGTGGTCGTTGGGATGCACCGGCGACTTGCCGCCACGCTGGCCGCCGAGCCGCTCGTTGGCGAGGCTGGCGATGACCTCGTTGGCGTTCATGTTCGACTGCGTGCCCGAGCCCGTCTGCCAGACCACCAGCGGGAACTCCTCGTCGTGGCGGCCGTCCACCACCTCGGCCGCCGACGCGGCGATGGCCTCGGCCACCTTCGGGTCGAGGCCGCCGAGATCCTGGTTCACCAGGGCGGCCGACTGCTTGACGAGGCCGAGCGCGTGGACGAGCGGCGCCGGCATGTGCTCGGTGCCGATCTTGAAGTTCTGGATCGAGCGCTGGGTCTGCGCCCCCCAATACCGGTGCGCCGGGACCTCGATCGGCCCGAAGGTGTCGGATTCCGTGCGGGTGGCGGTATCGGGCTGCGGCGACATCGTGGCCTCTACGTTTGCTGCAATGCGAAGCCTACCTACGACAGGCGGCGGCAAATCGCGAAGGTGCTTTTCCCGCCGCGCCTCGACAAACGCGGCGGGCTGTTCCCCGCCCGGCGAACAAGGATGGCGTCGATGACGGCGACGATCGCGATCGACACGCCGGCGCCGGAGACGGCCCGCTTCCGGCCGCCCGTGCCGGCGCCGCGCCGCACGGCGATGGGCCTGTTCGCGTTCCTCAAGGCGGCGCGGCAGAACCCGATCACCACCTGGATGGAGGATCACTTCACCGCGCCCGTGGTGGCCGGCGACGGCGCCATGGGCCGCATCACCGTGGTCAGCGACCCGGCCCTGATCCGCTACCTGCTGGTCGAGAACGTCGGCAACTACCGCAAGGACGACCTGCAGCGCCGCGTGCTGGCCCCCGGTCTCGGCAACGGCCTGCTCAGCGCCGAGGGCGACGCCTGGAAGTTGCAGCGGCGGACGCTGGCGCCGATCTTCTCGGCCCGCACGGTGCAGGGCTTCTCGGATGCGATGAACGCGTCCGGCGCCAAGCTCGCGCGGCGCCTGGCCCGGCGGGACGGCACCCGGGTCGACGTCGCGCTGGAGATGACCCGCGTCACCCTCGACGTGCTGGAGCGGACGATCTTCACGCAAGGCCTGCCCGGCGATCCCGACGCCCTCGGGCGCGCGATCACGCGCTTCCTTGAGGCGGTCGGGCCGATCGATCCCCTCGACGTGTTCGGCGTGCCCGACTTCGTGCCGCGGCTCGGCCGGCTGCGGGCGCGGCCGGCCGGGCGCTACTTCGCCGAGGTGGTCGAGGCGCTGATCGCACGGCGCAAGGCCCAGGTCGCCGCCGGCGGCGCGCCGCAGGACCTGATGACGCTGCTGCTCGCGGCTCAGGACCCGGAGACCGGCAAGGGCCTCACCGACCTGGAGGTGCAGGCCAACATCATCACCTTCATCGCCGCCGGCCACGAAACCACGGCGAACGCCCTGACCTGGGCGCTCTACTGCCTGGCGAAGGACGACGCGGCGCGGGAGCGGCTGGAGGCGGAGGTCGACGCGGCGGGCGAGGGCGACTTCGCCCTCGACGCGCTGCCCTTCGCCAAGGCGGTGATGGAAGAGGCGATGCGGCTGTTCCCGCCGGTGCCGTTCCTCAGCCGCCAGGCGATCCGCGACGACCGCCTCGGCCGCATCAAGGTGCCGCGCGGGTCGATGGTGCTTGTGGCGCCCTACGTGCTGCATCGGCACCGTACCCTGTGGGACGATCCGGACGCCTTCGTGCCCGAGCGGTTCCTCGGCGCGAACCGCGACGCGATCCCGCGCTTCGCCTACCTGCCGTTCGGGGCCGGCCCGCGCGTCTGCATCGGCCAGAGCTTCTCGGTGCAGGAGGCGGTGATCGTGCTGGCCCACGTCGTCCGCGCGGTCCGGTTCCGGATGCCGGACGACCATCCGCCGATGACGCCGCTGCACCGGGTGACGCTGCGCCCCGAGCACGGCCTGCGCATGGATGCGACCCGCCGGGGGCAGACGCCTCTTAGCGTGGAACGGCCCCGACCATCGGCCCGAGCGGGCGGCTGAGGTCGTTGCGCTTCAGCGCGGGGGCGTAGAGGCTCGACACGCTGCCGTCGAGGAAGAGGGCGTTGCGGCAGCCGAGGTCGTCCCGGAACAACCGGGCGAAGGCGCCGAAGGTGACGGGGTGCTCCGAGATCGCGAACACCGCCACCCGGCCGTCGTCGCGGACGCCCACGCCGTTGCGGATCTTCAGGCTCGGCCCGTCGGCGGAGATCTTGGGATGGATCTGGCCGTCGATCACCAGCATCGGACCGGATTGCGTCGCGAAGTCGGGCTTCATGCGGGCCTTGAGGTAATGGCCGGTGTCGAGCACGCCTGCGCGCTCGCCCTTCACGTAGAACACACCGTTGGGCTTGAGGTGGAAGTTGCCCGGCCCGTTCGCGGTCGAGACGCCCTTCATTTCCCGCCCGTCCTCGACGTAGAGCCCGACCGGCGCCTGGCCCTTGTCGTACATGCCGGCGTTCATCGCGAAGCTGAGGCGCGGACCCTGCTTCTCGGCAAGCGTCGAGAGCGAGGAATACGGCAACCCGTCCGCGCCGAGCCAGAACAGGCGCACCCGCTGGCGGCGGAGGTCGACGGTGCATACGGTGAAGCTGTCGCCCTGCGCCTGGACAGGGCGGCACGTCTCATTCGGCGCCGTCTCCGCGTGGGCGCCGCCGGCCGAGACTGCGATCAGCGCGAGGACCGCAGCTTTGGTGAGGCGTAACATCATCGTGAGGTCCTGACCAAGCGCGAGCCCTTAAAGGGGCCGCCGCACGCCTCCTCACCTCAGAATGCGACGGTTTTCAAGCGGCCCGGACTCCGAAGCCCGGGCGTCGATCGCCGATGTCGCAGCGTGAACCGAAGTCGGCGGCTGGGCGTTCTTGATGTGACGGGGGTCAAGAACACGACTCTTCTGGAGCTGATGAGATGAAGCGTCTTCTTCTTGCCTCGACGCTGATGGTCGGGGCTCTCGCCTACCTTCCGGCCTCGGCCGAAGCGCGCGGGTTCGGCGGTGGGTTCCATGGCGGTGGTTTCCACGGGGGCGGCTTCGGCGGCTTCCGGGGCGGTGGCTTCGGTGGTGGGTTCCGTGGTGCGGGCTTCGGCGGCTACCGCGGTGGGTTCGGTGGCTACCGCGGCGGTTACGGCGGGTATCGCGGCTACGGCTACGGCCGTGGTCTCGGGTACGGGCTCGGCGGTCTTGGGCTCGGCGTCGGCCTCGGCCTGGCGGCCGGCGGTCTCTACGGCGGGTATGGCGGCTACGGCTACCCGGGTTACGGCTATGGCTACGCCCCGGCGGCCTACGGCGGCTACGGTTACGGCGGCGAGTGCGTGACCGTCCCGCGGGTGCGCTGGACGCCTTACGGTTACCGCCGCGTGCTGATCGAGCGCTGTTACTGAGCTACGCGTCCGATCGTGACGACGAAGGGGGCTGCCTGCGGGCAGCCCTTTTTCGTTTCCGCTCAGCGTTGCCGCCGCATTTCGTCCCGGCGCATCGGCATGGCGTCGATGGTCGAGAACAGGCGCTGCGGCGCGATCGGTTCGGGCTCGGTGATCTTCACGCCCCCGTCCTTGCCGACGAGCACCGCGCGGAACGCGTCGGCCGGCAGGCCTAGCCGCCGCCGGATCGCTTCTGCGTCGCCGCCTCCGCCGACCGCCTCGACCACGACGAGGTCCCGCTCGCTGAGACCTGCGCGCGCCGCGGCGATCGTCGCGCGCTGCGCGACGAGCCGGCGGTCTCCCGCATCCGGCGCCGACAGGACGAGCACCCGCGAGACCTGGCGATAGCGCGCGAGCGGGTCCTGGGCCGCCGCGCCGGGTCCGGCGAAGGCTGCGAACGCGATGGCGAGGGCGACACCGGATCCGACGCGCATGATGGTCCTTATTCCCCTAAACGGGATGGTTCGAACGGGAAACGCGGATCAGGCCAGCCGGTGACATCGGCGGCCACGGCTGCGACATGAGCGTTCGAACGAGCCTCGATTCCTCCATCCCAAGGAGACACGGCATGGCCGCCAAGAACCGCCGCATCGTCCTCGCCGCGCGCCCGCACGGCGAGCCGACCCTGCAGAACTTCCGCCTGGAGGAGGCCGTCGTCCCGACGCCGCGCGACGGCGAGATCCTGCTGCGCACGCGCTGGCTCTCTCTCGACCCCTACATGCGCGGCCGGATGAGCGCAGCGAAATCCTACGCCGCGCCGGTCGGCATCGGCGAGCCGATGACCGGCGGGACGGTGAGCGAGGTGATGCGCTCCGAGCACCCGGACTTCCCCGTCGGCACCCTGGTCCAGGCCTTCGGCGGCTGGCAGGACTATTCGGTGTCCGACGGCAAGGGCCTGCGCAAGGTCGACCCCGCGGTGGCGCCGCCGACGACGGCGCTCGGCGTCCTCGGTATGCCCGGCATGACCGCCTATACCGGCCTCCTCAACATCGGCGAGCCGAAGCCCAACGAGACCGTCGTCGTCGCTGCCGCCGCCGGGCCGGTGGGCTCCCTCGTCGGGCAGATCGCCCGGATCAAGGGCGCACGCGCGGTCGGCATCGCCGGCGGCCCCGAGAAGTGCGCCTACCTCACCCGCGAGCTCGGCTTCGACGCCGCGGTCGATCACCGCTCCGACGACCTGCCCGGCGCGCTGGCCGCCGCCTGCCCGAACGGCATCGACGTCTACTTCGAGAACGTCGGCGGCGCGGTGTTCGATGCGGTGCTGCCGCTGCTCAACGACTTCTCGCGCATGCCGGTCTGCGGGCTCGTCGCCGGCTACAACGCCACGGAGCTGCCGCCCGGTCCCGACCGCTCGCCGCTCCTGATGCGCGCGGTGCTGACCAAGCGCCTGCGGATGCAGGGCTTCATCGTCTGGGACTTCGCCAGCCAGATCGACGCGTTCGAGCGCGAGGTCGGCGGCTGGATCGCGGACGGATCGGTGAAGTACCGCGAGGACGTCGTCGAGGGGCTGGAGAACGCCCCGGAGGCGTTCATTGGCCTGCTCAAGGGCCGCAACTTCGGCAAGCTCGTCGTCCACGTCGCCTGAGCGCGAAGGCTCGCATCCGGCGCCGTGTCCGCGCGGCGCCGAGTTGCCGCCGGTTGGGAACAAAGATAGAACATGATCGTGCCGGCGGCGCGTGTGCACGATGGGGACAAGCGCCCCTCAAGCGGTTGCCGGGGTCCGTTCCGAGGCCCATGAAGGGCGCACGCGGGCTCGGCGAGACCGGTCCCTGTGAGATCCGACGGCGAAGGAGAGAGCGATGGCGGGCAGCGTCAACAAGGTCATTCTGGTGGGCAACCTCGGGCGCGATCCCGAGACGCGCCGCCTCGGCTCCGGCGACCCGGTGGTCAACCTGCGCCTCGCGACCTCCGAATCGTGGAAGGACAAGGCGTCCGGCGAGCGCAAGGAGAAGACCGAGTGGCACTCGGTCGTGATCTACAACGAGAACCTCGCCCGCGTGGCCGAGCAGTACCTGCGCAAGGGTTCGAAGGTCTACATCGAGGGCCAGCTCCAGACCCGGAAGTGGACCGACAATTCCGGCGTCGAGAAGTACACCACCGAGGTGGTGCTGCAGCGCTTCCGCGGTGAGATGACGATCCTCGACGGCCGCGGCGGCGGCGGCGGCGAGATGGGTGCCGACGACGAGGGCGGCGGCCAGGTCAGC
>NZ_VRUX01000172.1:0-7684 GCF_008039885.1 Methylobacterium sp. WL103 | reverse complement strand
TCCGGATACCGCGACGCCGCCGCGGCGGCGTCGCGGTATCCGGACGCGCGGCCGGCGCCGGTCGGGTCAAACGTTGCGTCGTGATAACCCATGATCGAAGTCCTTCCCTGCCTGCTCTCGCTCCTTCCCCATGCCGTCGGTGCGGCAACAGGCGTGGATCGGGCCGGCAGGCATCCGGGACTTCAGCTGTGACTTGCGCATCGCCACGGTCATGCCGGCCTCCCTGCGGCGTAAAAGCCTCCGCATCCTTTCGACGATTCGGACGATACGCTGCGAAGCTGGGGATGTGCTTCCAAAGTTATCCGCGGATGCAGACCAGTCGTGGCGCGGACGGATCGAACCGCAGAAGGATTGCGATCCGCGCGCCGCGGCGTCGGCGGCGCGGATTTGCGCGCCCGCCCCCTGGCGTTCCGGGCGCGCGCACGCCAAAATCGACGCCATGCACGACGGCACCCGCGTGGAGATCACGCCCGAGATCCTGCTCAAGGCCTACGCCGCCGGCATCTTCCCGATGGCCGAGGACGCCGACGACCCGACGCTGTACTGGGTCGAGCCGCGGGCGCGGGGCGTGCTGCCGCTGGACGGGTTCCGGGTGTCGAAGCGGCTCGCCCGCACGGTGCGCTCGGACGCGTTCGAGGTCCGCAGCGACACCGATTTCGACGGCGTGATCGCCGGCTGCGCCGCCCCGCGCCGCGAGAGCGAGCGCACCTGGATCAACGGCCGCATCCGCGAGCTCTACGGCGCACTGTTCGACCGCGGCCACGCCCACACCGTCGAGGTCTACGCCGGCGAGCCGCGCCGCCTCGTCGGCGGGCTCTACGGGGTGTCGATGGGCGCGGTCTTCTTCGGCGAGAGCATGTTCCACGAGGTCCGCGACGCCTCGAAGGTCGCCCTCGTCCACCTGATGGGCCGGCTTCGCGCCGGCGGATACCGCCTCGCCGACACGCAGTTCGTCACCGAGCACCTCGCCCAGTTCGGCGCCGAGGAGTTGCCGCGCCACGTCTACAAACGCCGCCTCGCCGAGGCGCTCGGCCATGCCGGCGACTGGAACGCCTGGCCGACGGACGGCAGCGTGCGCGGCGCTCAGGCGCTCGCCGCGCTCGGGGTGGGTGGCGCAGGGGATTGAGGCGAAAGCGTTTTCCTCCCGCACAAGGGGAGGAAGAAGAGATGACGATCAGCGGAAGAGCGCGTCGAACAGCGATTGCGGCTGCTGGGGCTGCGGCGGGGCTGCGGCCGGGCCTTCGTTCGAGGGGAAGAACTTCCGCGAGGGCTTCTGGCGCGGCTGCACTGGGACGCCGCGTGGCGCCTCGACGTCGACCTGACCGGCCGAGTTGACCTGCTGCACCGTCTTGGTCGCATCCTTCGTGCCGCGCTTGCGCTCGGGCTTGGCGGCCATCACCGGCACATCCTCCTGCTCGCGCGCCTCGGCGATGATGTCGCTGCCGCCCTTACAATCCACGAGCCACACGTCGTAGATCGGGTGCTCGATCGCGTGCAGGCCGGGACTCGAGGCGAACATCCAGCCGGTGAAGATCCGGCGGTACTTGTTCTCCAACGTCACCTCGTCGACCTCGAGGAAGGCCGTGGTCTTGGCGCTCTCGGTCGGCGGCCGCGTGTAGCAGACCCGCGGGGTGAGCTGCAGCGCGCCGAACTGCACGGTCTCGTCCACCGCCACCTCGAACGAGACGATGCGGCCGGTGATCTTGTCGAGGCCGGAGAACACCGCGGTCGGGTTCTTGATCTTGTCGGCCGAGGCTGGGCCTGCGCAGAGGGCGACGAAGGCGATAGCGAAGGACCCGAGTGCGGCGCGTGCTGTGATGCGGCTCAAGGCACGCCCCTCCCGGCGATTGGACGACGCGGCGAAAAGCCGACGGATGGCGGGCGTTCAACACCGGAACGGTGGTGGAAAAAGGGCGTGGCGCTTGTGATCCCGCCGTACGTCGGGCGGACGAGGCCTGCAGGCTCCGTTTCCAGCCCCTCCCCGTCATTCCGGTGCTGCGCAGCAGAGCCCGGAGTCCAGATCCGCAGACAGCGCATGCTGAAGAGCGACCTGCGGCTCCGGATTCCGGGCTCGCCTACGGCGCCCCGGAATGACGGTGCCCTCGTCAGAAAAGGCCCCACGATCCTGAAGCCGGGTCAGCACAGGTCGGTGACCTGCCGGCAGGACGACCGGAACGCTACTCGCCTGGATTCCACGGCACGTAGTCGCCGGTCGCGGCGGGCCGCGCGCCCCAGGAGAGCTGCGAACCCTTTGGGCGGTAGGCGTCGGCCGTGCCGGTCATGTTCTCGACGTGGGGCTTCTGCCACTCGCGCGGGGTGTAGGCTTCCTCGCTCGGCGGCAACTCGACGTTGTGGCAGAGCCAGCCGCGCCAGCCGGGCGGGACCTTCGAGGCGTCGGCATAGCCGTTGTAGACCACCCAGCGCCGCTCCGAGCCGACCGAGCGGTCGATCAGGGCGCCTTGCGCGCGATAGTAGTTGTTGCCGTGGTCGTCGCTGCCGACGAAGTTGCCGCTGCGCGCGGTGTAGAGCGCGAGCGACATCGTCTGCCCGTTCCACCACGTGAAGATGCGCAGAAGCGTATCCTTGAGCGCCATCGCCGTCTCCGAGCCTCGTCGCACACGCGACCGCGATCGGTGTGCCGGGGCGGTTATGCGGAGCGGGTGGCCGCAAGTCCAGATCCAAGTCCGCGGTGAGGGCTGCAACCCGGCGGCGCCGTCGCCGGGGGCAGCGGTGTCGCCCGGCGACCACGCCCGCGCGACGTCGCGGCGCGAGGGGGCTTCAGGCGGTCAGCCGACGCTGTGGACGCAAAAATTTTCCGTGCGAAATCCCCACAGCAGAAACAGCACTTACGCAGTGCCACGACTTATCCACAGTTTTACCCGCAAGACCACAACATCTAGCGTGGAACCGGCCGCGCGAACACCACTTGTTGACGTGAGGGCCGGCCCGGCGTTAATGTCCGGGTCATGGTTCGGGCGCACCGATCCGTTCGATCAGCGCGCGTCCAGCCACCTTCTTACCAACGTCGGCCAGTCCGGGCAGCGTCCATCCAGGCGCCCGGATTCGGCTCTTCGGATCTCCGGATTCAACCCCGGGGCGCAGCTGCGCCTCGTCGGGAGAGGTGCGTCTCATGCGGTTCGAGCGTCGTTACACCACGTCCGGTTCTTCGCCCTATGCGGCAATCCCCTTCCGCAAGGCGCTGTCGGAGATCCGCAACCCGGACGGCTCTACGGTCTTCCGCCTCGACGGCATCTCGGTGCCCGAGGCGTGGTCCCAGGTCGCCAGCGACGTGTTGGCGCAGAAGTACTTCCGCAAGGCCGGCGTGCCGGCGCGCCTGAAGAAGGTCGAGGAGAACGACGTTCCCTCCTTCCTGTGGCGCTCGGTGCCCGACGAGGCGGCGCTGAACGAACTCCCCGAGGCTGAGCGCACCGGCTCCGAGACCTCCGCGACCCAGGTGTTCGACCGCCTCGCCGGCTGCTGGACCTATTGGGGCTGGAAAGGCGGCTACTTCACCAGCGAGGAGGACGCCTCCGCATTCCTCGACGAGCTGCGCTTCATGCTCGCCAAGCAGATGGTCGCGCCGAACTCGCCGCAATGGTTCAACACCGGCCTGCACTGGGCTTACGGCATCGACGGCCCGAGCCAGGGCCACTACTACGTCGACTACAAGACCGGCGTGCTGACGAAGTCCGAGACGGCCTACGAGCATCCGCAGCCGCATGCCTGCTTCATCCAGTCGGTCCAGGACGACCTCGTCAACGAGGGCGGCATCATGGACCTGTGGGTCCGCGAGGCGCGCCTGTTCAAGTACGGCTCCGGCACCGGCTCGAACTTCTCGTTGTTGCGTGGAGAAAACGAAAAGCTCGGCGGCGGCGGCAAGTCGTCGGGGCTGATGTCGTTCCTCAAGATCGGCGACCGGGCGGCCGGTGCGATCAAGTCTGGCGGCACCACGCGGCGCGCGGCCAAGATGGTCATCGTCGACATCGACCACCCGGACATCGAGCAGTTCATCGACTGGAAGGTGAAGGAGGAGCAGAAGGTCGCCGCCCTGGTGACCGGCTCCAAGGTCGTCTCCAAACACCTCACCGCGGTGATGAAGGCCTGCACCCAGTGCGAGGCCGAGGGCGACGCCTGCTTCGATCCCGAGCGCAACCCGGCGCTCAAGCGCGAAATCAAGGCCGCCCGCAAGGCGATGGTGCCGGACGCCTACACCAAGCGCGTCGTCCAGTTCGCCCGCCAGGGCTTCACCAAGATCGACTTCCCCGTCTACGACACCGACTGGGATTCCGAGGCCTACCTCACGGTCGCCGGCCAGAACTCCAACAACTCCGTCTCGCTCACCGACGACTTTTTGCGCGCGGTCGAGGCTGACGGGGAGTGGCTGCTGCGCGACCGCAACTCGAACAAGACCAAGTCGGTCGGCGCCCGCCACCTCTGGGAGAAGATCGGCGAGGCCGCCTGGGCCTCGGCCGACCCGGGCCTGCACTTCAACACCACGATGAACGACTGGCACACCTGCCCGACCGGCGGGCGGATCCGGGCCTCGAACCCGTGCTCCGAGTACATGTTCCTCGACGACACCGCCTGCAACCTGGCCTCGGCCAACCTGCTGACGATGTACGACCGGCAGACCAAGCAGTTCGACGTCGAGGCGTTCGAGCACCTCAACCGCCTCTGGACGGTGGTGCTCGAGATCTCGGTGACGATGGCGCAGTTCCCGTCGAAGGAGATCGCCGAGCTCTCCTACAAGTACCGCACGCTGGGCCTCGGCTACGCCAACATCGGCGGCCTGCTGATGACCATGGGCCTGCCCTACGATTCGGATGCGGGCCGGGCGCTCGCCGGCGCGCTCACCGCGATCATGACCGGCGTGGCCTACGCCACCTCGGCCGAGATGGCCGCCGAGCTCGGGGCCTTTCCGGCTTACGAGGACAACGCGGACGCCATGCTGAAGGTGATCCGCAACCACCGCCGCGCGGCGCATGGCGAGGCCGAGGGCTACGAGTTCCTGTCGATCTCGCCAGTTCCCCTCGACCACGCCAACATCCCGCAGGGCAACCTCGGCGACCACGCCCGCGCCGCCTGGGACCGCGCCCTGCGGCTCGGCGAGGAGCACGGCTACCGCAACGCTCAGGCGACGGTGCTGGCACCGACGGGCACGATCGGTCTCGTCATGGATTGCGACACCACCGGCATCGAGCCCGACTTCGCCCTGGTGAAGTTCAAGAAGCTCGCCGGCGGCGGCTACTTCAAGATCATCAACCAGGCGGCGCCCGATGCGCTGCGGGCTTTGGGCTACCGGGAATCCGAGATCGCCGAGATCGAGGCCTACGCGGTCGGCCACGGCTCGATGGGCCAGGCGCCGGCGATCAACCCCGGCAGCCTGCGCGCCAAGGGCTTTTCGGACGACAAGATCGCGGCGATCGAGGCCGGCCTGAAGTCGGCCTTCGACATCAAGTTCGTGTTCAACCGCTGGACGCTGGGCGACGACTTCCTCACCGGCACCCTCAAGGTGCCGGCGGAAAAGCTCTCCGACCCGACCTTCGAGCTGCTGCCGTTCCTCGGCTTTTCGAAGAAGGACGTCGAGGCCGCCAACACCCACATCTGCGGGGCGATGACCCTGGAGGGAGCTCCCTTCCTCAAGCAGGAGCACTACGCGGTGTTCGACTGCGCCAACCCGTGCGGGCGGATCGGCAAGCGCTACCTCTCGGTCGACAGCCACATCCGCATGATGGCCGCCGCCCAGCCCTTCATCTCGGGGGCGATCTCCAAGACCATCAACATGCCCAACGACGCCACGGTGGAGGATTGCAAGGCGGCCTACACCCTGTCCTGGCGCCTGGCGCTCAAGGCCAACGCCCTCTACCGCGACGGCTCCAAGCTGTCTCAGCCGCTGAACTCGGCCCTGATCCAGGACGAGGACGACGAGGAGGACATGGTCGAGGCGCTGGTCCAGATGCCCGCCGCGGCGAAAGCCACGCAGCTCGCCGAGAAGATCGTCGAGCGGGTGATCGAGCGGGTCGAGCGCATCCGCTCGCGGGAGAAGCTGCCGCACCGGCGCAAGGGCTACACCCAGAAGGCCGTCGTCGGCGGGCACAAGGTCTACCTGCGCACCGGGGAGTACGATGACGGCCGCATCGGCGAGATCTTCATCGACATGCACAAGGAGGGCGCCGCCTTCCGAAGCTTGATGAACAACTTCGCCATCGCGATCTCCCTCGGCCTCCAGTACGGCGTTCCGTTGGAGGAGTACGTCGAGGCGTTCACCTTCACCCGCTTCGAGCCGGCGGGCTTCGTGCAGGGCAACGACGCGATCAAGAACGCGACCTCGATCCTCGACTACGTCTTCCGCGAGCTGGCGATCTCGTACCTCGCCCGCATGGACCTCGCCCACGTCGACCCCTCCGAGATCGGCTCCACGATCCTCGGCGGCGGCGAGGGCGACACCACCCGCGAGCCGGGCAAGCCGCAGCAGACGGCCGCCAGCGTCGTCTCCCGCGGGCTGCTCCGCGGCTCGGCCGACCGGCTGACCCTGATCCAGGGCGGCCCGTCCGGCGCGACCGTCGGGGTCGGCTCCGGCAACGCGGGCCAGTCGGCCCCGGCCGGCGGCGTGGTCCACGCGCTACGCGGCGCGACGGCGCTGAAGATGGAGACCGAGCTGTCCGTCCACGCGGAGACCTCGATCGAGGCCCTGCCCTTCGCCAAGCCTGAGCGCAGCGTCGCAGACCGGCGGGCCGAGGCCAAGATGAAGGGCTACGTCGGCGAATCCTGCCCGGAATGCGCGAACTTCACGCTGGTCCGCAACGGAACCTGCCTGAAGTGCGACACCTGCGGCGGCACGACTGGCTGCAGCTAGTCAGACCAAGCCTCATGGGTGTGGCGGGAAGGGCAAAATGCCCGCGGGCGCACATAGTATGCCCGCGAGCGGACGTGTAACGTTCCCGCCACACCATCGAATGACCCATTCTTAAACCGAGGGCGAGGTCGCCTCGATTGAGCTTCGACTTCCGCAAATGACTTTTCCGGCCGAGATCTCCTCTCGGCTGGGACATATGAAAAAGGGCGAACGACGGTTCCAAAACGATGCTGATATCTGGAGTGGGCCCCTGTCGGTGGGCACGATCAGGCGGTGGTGTTGACCGTCGGCCGGGCGGGTTGCTCGTCGAACTGCACAGGGCTCAGGTACCTGAGCGCGGAGTGCCGCCGCTTGGTATTGTAGTCCTCGTCGATGAAGCAGAGTAGCTCGGCTGCCACGTTGGCGAAGGTCTCAAACGCCATCAGGTACCCCCCTCGACCTCAAGCGTCTTCATGACGCTCTCGGCCTCGGCGTTGTCGAGGGGTTGCCGCGCCGGCCCATCGAATTAACGATCCCGTGCTCGACCAACACCTACCGATACGCCCCGGCAGCGTACTGACTGCCGCGGTCTTCATGGTGGGTCAGTCCCGGAACCGGCGAAACCGCTCGATCGCCGCGCACCGAGCCGCGAGGGTCACGCGGGTGTCGATCGACCGGCCGAGCGCCTAGCCAACCACGCGCTGCGATTAGGCATCTAGAGCGTAAGCGCTCGGTGACGGCTGCCTTGTGCGGATAGGGTCTGGGTCTGGATACAGGGGATGGCGCGGGATGGCGCTGTATCGGCCCTGTGTCTGGACCTATGACGAACACGGCTCACATCGTCGTCGC
>NZ_VRUX01000171.1:0-7738 GCF_008039885.1 Methylobacterium sp. WL103 | reverse complement strand
GGGTCCGTCGCGCCGGCGGAGCCCGCGCCCCGGCCGGAGGACGTTTTCGCGCTGCGCCGGATGCTCGATGGCGCGCAAAAGCCGGTCGTGCTCGTCGGCGGCTCGCGCTGGAGCGAGGCGGCGCGGGACGACCTCGTCGCCTTCGCCGCGGCCGAGGACCTGCCGGTGGCGACCTCGTTCCGACGCGCCCACCTGTTTCCCGCCGACCATCCGAACTACGCCGGCGAGCTCGGCATCGGCCCGAACCCGGCCCTCGTCGCGCGCATCCGCGAGGCCGACCTGCTGCTGATGGTCGGCGGCCGCCTGTCGGAGATGCCGGCGCAATCCTATCGCCTGCTCGGCATTCCCGATCCCGGCCTGCCGCTGGTCCACGCCCACCCGGATGCGAACGAGCTCGGCCGCGTCTACCAGCCGACGCTGGCGATCCAGTCCGCGCCCGGCCCGCTCCTGGCGGCGCTGCGGGCGTCGCCGCCACCCGTCTCGAACCCACACGGCCGGGCGGCGGCGGCGCATGCGAGCTACCGCGACTGGTCCGAGCGCCCGGCCCCGACGCCTGGCGACTTCCAGTACGGCGAGGCCGTGACGTGGCTGCGCGAACGGCTGCCGCCCGATGCGATCCTGTGCAACGGGGCCGGCAACTTCGCCACCTGGATCCACCGCTACTACCGGTTCCGGCGTTTCCGCACCCAGCTCGCGCCGACCTCGGGCTCGATGGGCTACGGCGTGCCCGCCGCGATCATGGCCAAGCGCATCCGGCCCGAGCGCATCGTGGTCGCGCTCGCGGGCGACGGCGACGTGCTGATGACCGGCCAGGAATTCGCGACCGCCGTGCAGTACGCGATCCCGATCCTCGTCGTGGTGCTCGACAACGGCATGTACGGCACCATCCGCATGCACCAGGAGCGCACATATCCCGGCCGCGTCTCCGGCACGCGGCTGCGCAACCCGGACTTCGCCGCCCTCGCCCGCGCCTATGGCGGCCACGGCGAGCGGGTGGCGCGGACGGAGGAGTTCGCGCCGGCCTTCGAGCGGGCGCTCGCCTCCGGGCTGCCCGCGATGCTGCACTGCCTCGTCGATCCGCAGGCCCTGACGCCGACCCAGACGCTCGACGCGATCCGCGCCGGGGCGGTGGCGCAGGGCAAGGGAGAGCAGAGCAAGGGCGCCGGCAGTTGACGCGTCGTCCGCCTGCGCCCGCATCGTCAGAAGATCGAGATCAGCAGGATGCCGGCCACCATCAGCGCGGCACCGCCGAGCCGTGACGGGCCGGCCTTGACCTGCTTCATGCCGACCCAGCCGAAATGGTCGAGCGCCACCGAGGTCAGCAGGTTGGCGGTGATCAGGAGGCCGTTGAAGGCGCCGGCGCCGACCGTGTCGACGAAGAGCAGGCCGCCGAACACCGCCACCGCACCGGTGATGCCGGCCAACGGCATCCACCAGCGCACGCCCTCGACGTCCTCGCGCTTCGGCAGCGGGGTCGGGCGCACCAGGAACACCAGGGCGAACACGAACACCACCGGCAGGAACGAGACGGTGGCCGCGAGCCAGGGATTCACGAGGGCGCCGCGCAGCTGCGAATTCCAGACGACGCCCACCGCCTGCAGGATGCCGGCGACGACGATGAACGGGTAGAGCAGCTTCGGGTTGAGGCCGTGGCCCTCGTCCTTCTCCCCGCCCTTGTCGGCGGTGGTGCGGGCGATGAACACCACGCCGACCGCCATCAGCAGCCCGCCGAGCCACGGCAGCGGCTTGAAGCCGCCGCCCTGAAGCCCGAACAGGCCGAGCGAATCCATCGCGAGGGAGGCCAGGATGTTGGCCGTCAGCGTGAGGCCGTTGAACGGCCCGGCGCCGACCTTGTCGATGAAGGCGAGGCCCCCGAACACCGCGACCGCGCCGGCGACGCCGCCGAGCGGCGCGTACCAGGGCATCTTGCCCAAGGTCTCGAGGGTCGGCAGCGGGGTCGGCATGATGAAGAACAGCGTCGCGAACACGAACACGATCGGCGCGAACGACACCGTCGCCGCGAGCCACGGGTTCACCAGCCGCCCCCGCAGCTGGGCGTTCATGGAGTTGCCCAGCGCCTGGAGGGCGCCGGCGACCAGGATGAAGGGATAGAGCAGGGCGGCGTTCAAGGGCGGATCTCCGGTCCGAGAGACGGGGTTTTGACGCGAGAGGTCAGACGAGGAGCAGGCCGGCCAGCGCCAGCAGGAGGGCCGGCGGCATCACCAGCAGGCCGAGCTTGAGGAAGCGCCAGAAGCCGACATCCTCGCCCTCGCGCCGGATCGCGGTGAGCCAGAGGATCGTGGCGAGCGAGCCGGTGACCGAGAGGTTCGGCCCGAGGTCGACGCCGATCAGGATCGCGGCGGCGATGGTCTTCGAGACCGCGGCGGCGTGGACGGCGGCCCCGGCGAGCAGCCCCGCCGGCAGGTTGTTGACGAGGTTCGAGCCCACCGCCACGACGACGCCCGAGCCCCAGGCGGTGCCCGCCGGGTCGGCCTGGGCGTAGGCCTTGAGCTGGTCGGCGATCATCTTGAGGACGCCGGACTTCTCCAGCGCCTCGACCAGGACGAACAGGCCGGCCACCAGCGGCAGCACGCTCCACGACACGTCCTTCACCACCGCGACGAAGCCGCCGCGCTTGATCGCGAGGACGACGAGGGTGGTGGCCAGACCCGCGATGAAGGTCGGCAGGCCGAGCTCGATCCCGGCCGCCGACGACCCGATCAGCGCAACCGCGGTGGCGACGATGCCGGCGCCGGCGACCTTGCCGCCGAGCCCGAGCGACGCGGCCTCGACGTCGGTGGCGATCTCCTGGCTCTTCAGGACGCCGTTCTGCGTGACGCGCAGGACGAGATAGGTGGTGACGATCGCCAGCACCGAGGGCAGGCCGAAGGTCTTGAGCCATTCCCCCAGCGGCGGCATGTGGTCGGCGAACACGACGAGGTTGGCCGGGTTCGAGATCGGCAGCACGAAGCTCGCCGCGTTGGCGATGAAGGCGCAGATGAACAGGTAGGGCAGCGGGTTCTCGACCTTCGCCGCCTTGGTGGCGGCGTAGACCGCCGGCGTCAGCACCACGGCGCAGGCGTCGTTCGACAGGAACACCGTCACCACCGTGCCGACGACGTAGACCAGCAGGAACAGCCGCGTGGCCGAGCCCTTGGCCATCCGCACCGCGATCGTCGCGAGCCAGTCGAACAGGCCCTCCTTCCGCGCGATTTCGGCGAGCAGCATCATGCCGACGAGGAACAGGTACACGTCCGTCCCCTTGGCGACGCCGTCGAGCGCATCGTGCCAGGGCAGCAGCCCGAGGACGACGAGGAGGACGGCCCCGAGCACCGCCCAGACCGCCTCCGGCCATCCGAACGGCCGCAGGATCACGCCGAGCGTCGCGGCGCCCGCGATCCCCCAGGTCGCGAGGTTGGGTGTCATGGCCAGTCCAGCGATCACGTCGATAGTCCCCCGGCGCCCCGCAGGGCGCATTGCGTCTCGAAAGCCTGGTGTCAGGCGCTCACCACTTGCGCCCGGCCCGGTTGGGCCCGAGCTGGTCGCCGCGCACGCCCTTCTCGGGCCACGCATCGACTCGCGGCACGTCGCTTCCGGGCTTCGTCGGGATCGAAAGCGCAAGGTCCGGGTCGTCGAAGACGGTGACCGGCTCGATCACGTCGGTGTCGACGAGATCCGGCCCGTGCCCCTTCCAGTCCGGATGGACGGCCTCGACTTGGATCTCGGAGGCCCCCTTCGGCCAGGGAAGCCATGCCTCGTAGACGCGCCCCGTCACGAGGGTCATCAGGTGCCATGCGCCGGTCCCGGCGCGGCAGTGGACGTATTTCGGCGGCACGTCGGACAGCACGACGGCGCGGACCTTGATCCGACCCCGCTTGATCCCCTTCATGCCGGTGTTCCGCTTGGACGTCGGCCGCGTCGCCACGCGCCGGTCGGCGGGGCTGGTGATCAGCACGAACGGCCACGGCCGGTCGAGGGGCTTGAAGCGCCAGCTCGTCACCGGCCCGTCGATCGCCGACACCGCGTAGCCGACCGAGCCGTCCTCGTTCTGCCCGACCGAGCGCGCCGCCGCGTAGAGCGTGCAGCCGTCATGCGCGAGTTCGTTGTAATGGGTGTGGCCCATCTCCACGAGGCGCACGCCCGCCTCCCAGAAGAGCCCTCCGACGTCGGCCCGGTCGTCGGGCTCGCGCAGGTCGTCGGGATAGGCGTGCATGAAGACCGCGACGGGGACCCCGTCCTCGGCCGCCCGCACCAGCGCCTCGCTGAGCCAAAGCGTCTGATGCGGCCCGAGCCGGAAATCGAGGCCGATCCCCTTCCGGCCGTAGCCCGGGCTGACGATGTCGACGAACAGGCAGCGGACGCCGCGGATGTCCTCGCACGCGCAGTAATGCGGAATCTCCGCCGTCGGCCATGTCTCGACCGGCGATCCCACCGGCGGCTGGTCGAGCGTCCAGTTGCGCGGCGGTTCCAGCCCGCGCGACGCCACGAGCCCGGCATGGAACGCCTGGAAGTCGTCCATCGCCCCCTGCTGGCGGTCGTGGTCGCCGGGGATCAGACGGACCGGCAGTTGCGGTTGCCGGGCGAGGGCGTCGGCGAGGATCGCGTATTCGCAGGCCCAGCCGTTCTCGGCGAGGTCGCCCGGCAGGTAGACGAAATCGAACAGGTGCCGCGGCGCGATCGCCGCGATCTGATCGAGGATCGCGCGGAAGTCGTCGGCGTTACGGGCGTCGGGCGTCGTGAGGTGAAGGTCGCCGACATGCAGGAACACGAGCGGTTCGGGAGTCGGCGTCCCGCTCGCGGCGTTCGGCGGGGGCTCGTGCGGCATGGGGGCGGTTTCGTCCACGGTCTGTCCGATCAGGCGGTCGCGGGCATCGCGGACGACATGCCGCCGTCCGAGCCGCCCCCGACCGCGGCCTCGTCCCGCGTCTCGGGCATCAGCGTCAGGTAGAGGACGAAGCCGAGACCGGCGGTCGCCGCCAGCGCCAGGAACGCGGCCGAGTAGCCCGCCGAGACGATGATCAGGCCGGCGAAAGTCGCGCTGAACGCGGCGCCGAGCCCCTGCGCGGTCGCCACCGCGCCCTGGGCCGCGTTGAAGCGTCCGCCGCCGCGGGTCAGGTCGGCCACCACCACCGGGAACAGCGCGCCGTAGACGCCGGCGCCGACCCCGTCGAGGAGCTGGACGCCGACGAGCCAGAACGGGTTGTCGGAGAGCGTGTAGAGCACGCCGCGGAGCGCCAGCACGCCGAACGCCGCGAGGAAGATCGGCTTGCGGCCGATCGCGTCGGCCTTGGCGCCGACGAACATCGCCACCGGCACCATCACGCATTGCGCGGCGACAATGCAGATCGCGATCAACGAGGTCGCGTGGTCCTTGCCCGACAGGTGCGTGAGGAGCTGCCCGACCGAGGTCAGCATCGCAGCGTTCGACAGGTGGAACAGCGCGCACAGGCCGGCGAAGAGCAGCAGCGGCTTGTTCTTGAGCAAGGTGGCGAGGCCCGACGGCGCGTTGTCCTTGCCTGCGGCGTCCCGGGCCGCCTCCTGCTCCTTGGTCATGCCGCGGGCGAGGTCGTCGTCGATGGCGTCGGCCGGCACCAGCAGCATCGCGCCGACGGAGCAGACGGCGAGCCCCCCCATCAGCCAGAACACCACGACGGGTCCGAAGAAGTAGGCGAGCCCACCCGCGAGGGCGGCGGAGACGGCGTTGCCGGCATGGTTGAAGCCCTCGTTGCGGCCGATCCGCCGCGAGAACATCTTGGGGCCGACGATCCCGAGGGTAATGGCGGCGAGCGCGGGCGGAAAGATCGCCCCGGCGACGCCCGCCACCGACTGGGTCGCGGCTACGAGGTAGAAGTTGCCGATGAAGGGCAGCGCGAGGCAGCTCGCCGTCACCGCGAGCGCGGCGGCGATCACCACGGCGCGCTTGGCGTTGGTGCCGTCGATGAGCACGCCGGCCGGCGTCTGCGCGATCAGGCCGGCCACGCCGGCGATCGTCATGATCAGGCCGGTGGTCGCCTCGTTCCAGCCCTGGTCGGGCCCGCGCACGGCGATCAGGTAGATCGCGAGATACGGCCCCAGGCCGTCGCGCACGTCGGCGAGGAAGAAGTTGAGGGCGTCGAGCCCGCGCAGGGTCTTCGCCGTCGGCGCCGGGTCGGCCGTGCCGCCCCTCGCCCCCGCTTGTGTCGTGCTCACGCCGTCCCCCCTCGTCTGTCCTGCGGCCGGGCGGATCGCTCCGCTCGGCCGCGTGCTCAAGTCCTCGACCGCGGCGGTGTTCCGCCTCGGTCGACCGATCAGGCCGCCTCGGCCGAGGCGGACTTGGAGTCGGTCTTCAACTCGGTCTTCGCTTGGGTCTTGGGCTTCGGCTCGCGCACCGTGCCGTCGCGGTCGACGTGCAGGCGGACGGCGCGGCCGTCCTTCTCGGCCGGCACCTCGACGTGCTTGGGCTTGCGCTCCGGCTCGCCCGTGACGCGGTAGCCGGCGGCCTCGGCGGCGGCGATCGCGGCGGCGGGGTCGCCCTCCGAATCCGCGTGCTTGTCGGGCCAGGTCACCGCGTGCACCGTGCCGTCGGCGGTGGTGAGCCGCGCGACCTTGATCTCCGAGGGCTTCTTCTCGCCCTCGACGGTCACCGCGTCGCCGACGCGGAGCGCGACGCCCTCGGCGCCCTTCGGCCCGAGGTCGGCGAGGTGGCGTCCGTCGGCGCCCTCGATGGCGAAGCGGTGGCCGAAGACGCCCCAGACGATGCCGGCGGCTTTCATGGTGGTCATGTGTGTCTCGACGGGTTGAGGAACGTTGGGTTCAGCGCGGAGGCGGCGGAGCGTCCGGCGGAGGCGGTGGCGGCGGCCCAGGGTCGATCTCGGTCATCGCCCCGGCGGAGGCGCCGACGGCGTGCGCCTCCATCACCGTGCCGAGGGCGGTGCGCAGGAGGATTCCGCGGACGGTCAGGGATCGCCCGGCCTGGAGCTCGACGCTCCAGCGCTCGGCTTCCCGCGGCGGCATCCGCACCTGCGTGCCGTCCTCCAGCAGGACGCCGTTGATCTCGCCGCGCTTGCCGTGCAGCGCCATGCCGACGCGCCCGCTCACCGTCGTCTCGGCGCGGTCGCGCCGGGGCGGGCCGAGGTCGGCCACTGTCGCCCCGGTGGCGTCGTTGCGGATCAGGCTGCCATCCACCAGCGGCAATGCGCGGGCCTTGAGGCCGTGGATCGTGACGGCGTCCCCCGGGCGCACCGCGAAGACGAGCTGCGCGCTGAGATGGGGCGGCGCCTTCACCTCGGTGCCGTCGGTAAGGATCAGGCCGTCGACGTCGCCTCGCGGCGTCAGCGTATACTGCCGCACTGTCCCGCGAGTCTGAGGCAAGCCGCTCGGATCGAACACCGACTGCGCCGTCGCACCGCCCGATGACGCGGCGAGCGCCAGGATCGCGGACGCGATGAGCGTTTGACCGTGTCGCACGAAGCCTCCCTGTCGCAATGACATCACGGGAGGGCCATGGCACCCTCCGTGCCACGGACAAAAAGCTTACGGATCAGACAGTTGCGCGTGCAACGGTCAAGCTCGACCGTCGGGATTCACGACGGTATCCGTCGGAATATCGGACAGGTCGGTCCCGTCCGGCGGTGCGCCGAGGCCGTAGCGCTCGATCTTGGCGTAGAGCAGCTGTCGCTGGATGCCGAGACGCCGGGCCGCCGCGGTGCGGTTGCCGCCGGCCGCCTCCAGGGCGGCTGCGATCATCGCGGCCTCCAGC
>NZ_VRUX01000170.1:0-7753 GCF_008039885.1 Methylobacterium sp. WL103 | reverse complement strand
CCCCCCCCCCCCCCCCCCCCCCCCCCCTTTTTTTTTCCACCCCCACCCCGCCAACGCCCTACGCCTCCGGGCCCGTGGGGCGGCCTTGGTGATTACCACCATGTCCTTCCCAAGGCCGAGGCGAAGCCGTTTTCCGACCTCGCCTCCGCCGAGGGCGCGGTGAAGCGCGGCGAGGCCGACTACGTCTTCGCCGACGGGCTCGGCCTCGCCCTCTGGGTCGGCGGCCTGGAGGCGGGCAATTGCTGCGCCCTGACCGGCGGCGACTACCTGGAGAACCGCTACTTCGGCGAAGGCATCGGGCTGATCACCCGACAGGAGGACGCGGCCCTGTCGCGGGCGCTGGACGACGCGCTCCAGCGGGTGTGGGACGACGGGAAGTACACCGAGCTGTACCTGCGGTTCTTCCCCGTGAGCCCGTTCTGATTCAGGGCCATCGCTCGAAAGCGCCGGCCCTGTGTTCCTGACGCCTCGATCGCCGGCGCCCGCCTCCGCGGGCTTGGGCTTGGGCTTGGGCTTGGGCTTGGGCTTGGGCTTGGGCTTTCGCTCCGCAGTGCGCTCTTCGCGCCCTGCGTTCCGGTCCTTTTCGGATTTCGCATCGCGGTAAACCGCACGAGAGCATTTTCAGTTATCTTTGCATCACCGAAAATATTCTCACTTGTTGCGGGATTGCATTTTCTTCACGCGAGCCGGCATCCCCCTCGCTCGAAAATGCTCTAGGGTGCCGCACCCGCAAAAACCCCATGTCACACGCGAAGCGTCTCGAAGCCCATGTCCGCGCCTCTCCACCTCGACCCCGACCTGATCGAGGCCGCAGCCCACGCCGCCGCCTGGCCGTTCGAGGAGGCGCGCAAGCTCGTGGCGCGGCTGGAGCGCCGGCCCAAGCACGAGGTGCTGTTCGAGACCGGCTACGGCCCGTCGGGCCTGCCGCATATCGGCACCTTCGGCGAGGTGGCGCGGACCTCGATGGTCCGCCACGCCTTCAGGGTCCTGACGAAGGACGCCGTGCCGACCCGGCTGATCGCGTTCTCCGACGACATGGACGGCCTGCGCAAGGTGCCCGAGAACGTGCCCGAGCGCGCGATGCTGGCCGGCCACCTCAACCAGCCGCTGACCCGGGTGCCCGATCCGTTCGGGACGCATGACAGCTTCGGCGCGCACAACAACGCGGAGCTGCGCCGCTTCCTCGACGCCTTCGGCTTCGACTACGAGTTCCGCTCGGCCACCGCGTGCTACCGCTCCGGTGCGTTCGACGAGGCCCTGATGCGGGTCGCGGAGCGCTACGACGCGGTGATGGCGATCATGCTGCCGTCGCTGCGCGCCGAGCGCTCGGCCTCGTACTCGCCGTTCCTGCCGCTTCACCCGGTGACGGGGGAAGTGATGCAGGTGGTGATCGACGCGGTGCATGCCGACAAGGGGACGCTCGCCTGGCGCGACCCGAAGACGGGCGAGGCCTACGAGACGCCGATCACCGGCGGCCACGCCAAGCTGCAATGGAAGCCCGACTGGGCGATGCGCTGGGTGGCGCTCGGCATCGACTACGAGATGGCGGGCAAGGACCTGATCGACTCGGTGAAGCTCTCCGGGCAGATCGCCCGGGCGCTCGGCGGCGAGCCGCCGGAAGGCTTCAACTACGAGCTGTTCCTCGACGAGAAGGGCCAGAAGATCTCGAAGTCGAAGGGCAACGGGCTCACGATCGACGACTGGCTCGCCTACGGCACGCCCGAGAGCCTGAGCCTGTTCATGTACAACAAGCCGCGCGAGGCCAAGCGGCTGTTCTTCGACGTGATCCCGCGGCACGTCGACGAGGTCCTGAACTTCTCCGAGCGCTACGCCGGGCAGGACGCCAAGCTGCGCCTGGGCAACCCGGTCTGGCACATCCATGCCGGAAACCCGCCCGCGCCGGAGCGGATCGGGGAGGGCGCGGAAGGCGGGGCCAAGGGCGGCGTGAGCTTCGCGATGCTGCTTAACCTCGTGGCGGTGGCCAACGCCGAGGAGCCGGGGGTGCTCTGGGGCTTCATCCGCCGCTATGCCGCCGACGTCGGACCCGACACCCATCCCGGCCTCGACCGGCTCGTCGGCCATGCGCTGGCGTACTTTCGCGATTTCGTGCGCCCGGCCAAGAGCTACCGCGCGCCGAGCCCGGAGGAGCGCGCAGCCCTCGAGGACCTCTCCGCGTCGCTCGCCGAGCACGACGGCTCGACCGATCCGGAAGGCCTCCAGGCGGTGGTCTACGAGGTCGGCCGGCGGCATTTCCCGGACCTGTCGGGCAAGGGCAAGAGCCCGGACGGGCGGCCCGGCGTGTCGCAGGCGTGGTTCACCACGATCTACAACGTGCTGTTCGGCGAGGCCCGCGGCCCGCGCTTCGGCTCGTTCGTGGCGCTCTACGGCGTGGCCGAGACCCGCGCCCTGATCGAGAAGGCGCTGTCGGGGGACCTGCTCGCCGAGCACGCGGCGTTCAAGGCGGACCGGGCGGCGAAATCCACCTGAGGAAGACTGCCCTTCGCCGCGGCCGGACGCAGGGTCCCCGCAGCGCTCACGCGTTTGGCACCGCCACCTTCTGGCGCAACCCCGCGATCACCGCGCGCAGGATGTCGGCGCCCGCCTCGGCGCCGGCCTGGGGACCCATGTCGCCGCGCACCGCGTAGATGCGCTCGTGGACGAAGGCGAGCTTGGCGATCACCGCGGGCGTCAGGCGGAACGGGTAGAGGTCCGGCTGGCCCATGCTGCGCGAGAGCGAGTTCACCGCGTAGGTGAGGGGCAGCCACGCCGCGATCAGCTTGTCGAGGTCGGGGGTGCGATAGGGGTCGAAGTCGATCACCACCGGCTCGCTCGGCCCCCGGCGCAGCTGCGGCCGCAGCTGCAGCGCGAAGGTGGATGCGGTCTCCACCGTGTCGACGATGTGCAGGTAGTGCGCCCAGGTCTCGGCGAAGTCCTCCCACGGGTGGCTGGTGGCGTAGGCCGAGACGTAGGATTCCTCCCAATCGCTCGGGGCGCCGTGGGCGTAGTGGGTCTGCAGGGCGCCGACGTAGTTCAGGCTCTCGTCGCCGAACAAGTTGCGGAACGTCCACAGGTGCGGGCTGTTCTGGACGAGCAGGTACCAGAAGTAATGCCCGATCTCGTGACGGAAGTGCCCGAGCAGGGTGCGGTAATGCTCGCCGAAGCGGATCCGGCGCCGCTCGCGCTCGACGTCGTCGGCCTCGGCGATGTTCATGCTGATCAGGCCGTTGAGGTGGCCCGTCAGCACCGGCGGCCCGATCAGGAAGCTCTCGGACGGGTCGACGAGGAAGTCGAAGGCGAGCCCGTCGGTGTAGGCGGCCCGCGTCGCCAGCGGCAGGTCGAGGCGCAGCAGCGAGTAGAACAGCCGGTGCTTGGCCGCCTCCACCTGGCGCCAGCGGGTCAGGTTCCAGGCGAGCGTCAGGTCGGGCACCACGCGGTTGTGGCGACAGGTGACGCAGAACGTCTCGGGCGCGTCGTCCGGGACGAGCCAGTTGCAGGCCGCGTGCCGGGCGTTGGCGCAGAACCGGTAGCGCGGCCCGGGGCGTGCGTAGGCGTGGAAGGTCTGCGCCGCGCCCGAGCCCGGATGGGCCGATTGCCCGGACGGCTCCAGCGCCGAGATCTCGTGCACCTCGCAGACGTAGCCGAGGCGCCGCTGGCAGCTGTCGCAGGCCGTGCTCTCGAACGTGAGCGGCTGGTCGCAGGCTTGGCACTGGAAGATCTTCATGGCGGGTCCCGGCGCCCGAGGCGGGCAAGCACCCTGTCGTCGAAGGCGTCGTCGGCAGATGTCGGCGAGCGCAGGCAGGCGGCCCGCCCTCGCCGCATCAAACGGGCTTGCCCGGCAAAGTTCCCCGGGCGGGCGAAGGGGTGGGCGGAGCGGAATTCACGCGGCGCGCCGCAGGGAGCCGGAGGCCGCATGGAAATTGCTTGCCTCCCCCCCTTTGCCGCATAAGGCGAAGACGAGGGCACCGCCGGATTCGGTCCGGCCGCCACCTGCTTCGCCCAGACGAGAGTGCCCGTGTCGATCAAAGCCGCCCTGCACCACGTCACCCACTACACCTACGACCGGCCGATCGCGCTCGGTCCCCAGGTGATCCGCCTGCGGCCGGCGCCGCATGCCCGCACGAAGATCCCCTCCTACACCCTCAAGGTGACCCCGGAGAACCACTTCGTGAACTGGCAGCAGGACCCGAACGGGAACTGGCTCGCCCGGCTGGTCTTCCCGGAGAAGACCAGCGAGCTGAAGATCGAGGTCGACCTCACCGCCGACATGTCGGTGATCAACCCGTTCGACTTCTTCGTCGAGGACTACGCGCAGACGCGCCCCTTCGCCTACGCCCCGGACCTCGTCGCCGAGCTCGCGCCCTACCGCGTCCTCGACGACGCGCAGGGGCCCGAGATCGACGACTTCCTGACGCGCCTGCCGGCCGAGCCGAACACCGTGCTGTTCCTCGTGGCGCTGAACGCGCAGATCAGCCGCGAGGTCGCCTACGGCGTCCGCATGGAGCCGGGCGTCCAGACGCCGGCCGAGACCCTGACCCTGAAGAGCGGCTCGTGCCGCGATTCCGGCTGGCTCCTCGTCCAGGTGCTGCGCCGGATCGGCTTCGCCGCCCGCTTCGTCTCGGGCTACCTGATCCAGCTCGTGCCCGACACCACCGCGGTCGACGGGCCCGAGGGCACCAAGACCGACTTCACCGATCTGCACGCCTGGGCCGAGGTCTACCTGCCGGGAGCGGGCTGGATCGGCCTCGACGCCACCTCCGGCCTGCTCTGCGGGGAAGGGCACATCCCGCTCGCCGCCACCCCGCACTACCATTCGGCTGCGCCGATCTCGGGGCTGGCCGAGCCGGCCAAGGTCGAGTTCGGCTTCGAGATGACCGTGACCCGGGTCGAGGAGAGCCCGCGGATCACCAAGCCGTTCTCGGACGCGGTCTGGGCCGCCATGGACGCGCTCGGCGACCGGGTCGACGCCGACCTCGTCGCCCAGGACGTGCGCCTGACCATGGGCGGCGAGCCGACCTTCGTCTCGATCGACGACTTCGAGGCGCCCGAGTGGAACATCGCCGCCGTCGGCCCGTCGAAGCGGGGGCTGGCCGACCAGCTGATCCGGCGCCTGCGCGACCGCTTCGCGCCGGGCGGCATGCTGCATTACGGCCAGGGCAAGTGGTATCCGGGCGAGAGCCTGCCGCGCTGGGCCTTCGCGCTCTACTGGCGCCGCGACGGCCGCCCGATCTGGCGCGACGCCGACCTGATCGCGCGGGAGGACGCCCCGAAGTCGGCCGACGCCGACGCCGCGCGCAAGCTGATCGACGCGGTCGCCGGGCATTTCGGCCTGGGCGACTACGTGATGCCGGCCTACGAGGACCCGGCGCACTGGGAGGAGAAGACCGCCGAGCTTCCCGTCAACGTGACGACGCAGGAGGCCAAGAGCGGCTCGGTGGAGTTCGATTCGCGCATCAGCCGCGTCTACGAGCGGGGGCTCGGCAATCCGGCCGGCTTCGTCCTGCCGCTCGCGAGCCTGCCCACCGGCAAGGACGGCGATTCCGACCGGGTCTGGATCTCGGAGGCCTGGGCCTTCCGGCGGGGCCAGGCCTTCCTGGTGCCCGGCGACTCGCCGCTCGGCTTCCGCCTGCCGCTCGGCTCGCTCCCGCACGTGCCGCCGGAGCACTACCCCTATTACCAGCCGCAGGACCCGCTGGAGCCGCGCGATCCCCTGCCCGAGGGACATCCGGGCGAGGGACATCCGGGCGAGGGACATCCGGGCGAGGGGCCGGGCAAGGAGGCAGGGAAGGCGACCGTCAACGGTGGCGGCATCACCGGCGTCGCGGTGCGCACCGCGCTCGCCGTCGAGCCGCGCGACGGGACGCTGCGGGTGTTCATGCCCCCGACCCAGCGCGCCGACGAGTACCTCGAGCTGATCGGCGTGCTCGAGGCGGCGGCGGACAAGCTCGGGCTCGCGATCCACGTCGAGGGCTACGAGCCGCCCTTCGACCCGCGCCTCAACGTCATCAAGGTCACCCCCGACCCGGGCGTGATCGAGATCAACGTCCACCCGGCGACCTCCTGGCGCGAGGCGGTGGCGATCACCACCGACCTCTACGCCGACGCGCGGCAGACGCGGCTCGGCGCGGAAAAGTTCATGGTGGACGGGCGCCACACCGGGACGGGCGGCGGCAACCACGTGGTGATGGGCGGCGCGACGCCCGACGACTCGCCGTTCCTGCGCCGGCCCGACCTCCTGAAGAGCCTGGTGCTGTACTGGCAGCGCCACCCGGCGCTCTCGTACCTGTTCTCGGGCCTCTACATCGGCCCGACGAGCCAGGCCCCGCGCATGGACGAGGCCCGCCACGACGGCCTCTACGAGCTGGAGATCGCGCTGGCGCAGGTGCCGGGGCCGGACGAGCCCAACATCCCGCGCTGGCTCGTCGACCGGGTGTTCCGCAACATCCTCGTGGACGTCACCGGCAACACCCACCGCTCCGAGATCTGCATCGACAAGCTGTACTCGCCCGACGGGCCGACCGGGCGGCTCGGCCTGCTCGAGTTCCGCGCCTTCGAGATGCCGCCGGACCCGCGCATGAGCCTCGCGCAGCAATTGCTGCTGCGGGCGCTGGTGGCGTGGCTGTGGCGCGAGCCGCAGGTCGGCGGCTGTGTCCGCTGGGGCACGGGCCTGCACGATCGCTTCATGCTCCCGCATTTCCTCTGGGCCGACTTCCTCGACGTGCTGGAGGATCTGCGGGCCGCGGGCTACGACTTCGACCCCACGGCCTTCGAGGCGCAGGCCGCGTTCCGCTTCCCCGTCTTCGGCCGGGTCGAGCATGGCGGCGTGAAGCTCGAGCTCCGTCAGGCGCTGGAACCGTGGCACGTGATGGGCGAGGAGGGGACCAGTGCCGGCACCGTCCGCTTCGTCGACAGCTCGGTGGAGCGCCTGCAGGTCAAGGTCGAGGGCTTCGTGCCCGGCCGCCACGTCATCGCCTGCAACGGCCGGCGCCTGCCGATGACCGGCACCGGCACGAACGGCGAAGCGGTGGCGGCCCTGCGGTTCAAGGCGTGGCAGCCGGCCTCGTCGCTGCACCCGACGATCCCCGCCCACTCGCCGCTGACCTTCGACATCCTCGACAGCTGGAGCGGGCGCTCGCTCGGCGGTTGCCGCTATCACGTCGCCCATCCGGGCGGGCGCAACTACGAGACCCATCCGGTCAACACCTACGAGGCGGAGGGGCGGCGGCTGGCCCGCTTCCAGGCCCACGGCCACACGCCGGGCAAGGTCGCGATGCCGGCGCCCGAGACCAACCCCGAATTCCCCCACACCCTCGACCTGAGAACGCCGAAACCGACATGAGCTCGACGCTGGGGGCGGCACAGGTCACGGCGGGGTATCAGGCGGCGACCGGGCCGGACGCGGCGGACGAGCCCGACCGGCTCGCCCGCTGGACCGACGGCTATCGGCCCGAGCCCGGACGCCCGGACGAGTACCGCGACGCCGACGGTCGCCCGCGCGGCGCGTGGCCCCGGCTGCTGGAACGGCTCGCGCGGCTCTCCGAGCCCGAGATCATGGCCCGCTTCGTCTCGGCCGAGCGCCACATCCGCGACACCGGCATCTCGTTCCGCATTTACGGCGACCAGCGCGAGCATGCCTGGCCGCTGGGCTCGCTGCCGCTGGTGATCGAGGCGGCCGAGTGGCGGAGCTTGAGCGCCGGGCTGATCCAGCGGGCCGAGCTGATGGAGGCGGTCCTCGCCGACGTCTACGGGCCGGGCC